>CAVJKE010000327.1:0-2003 GCA_963649695.1 bacterium | reverse complement strand
CCCGCAACTCTTCAACCTGGGTGAGCCTGATGTACGGAAAGAAGACCCAGTGGATCCTCTTCGGCGGTTACGTGAAGAATATCGGCACGAAGGAAGACCTTTACGGCTCGAAGAACGGCTACGCTCCGGCCGCGAATCTCTACTTCAGCAAGAACAGCTTCTCGAACATGAACCAGATGTGGAGAATCACCCCGACGGTGGTCCGCAACATCGGCAAGTTCGCTTTGGGCCTTGAATATGAACTCACAAGCGTCCAGTACGGCGATTACAAGACGATCGACGGTGTGAAATGCATCGGCTCCGACGGTCTTGCCAAGGACAACCTTCACTGGATCACGAACCATCGTCTCCAGGCACTCGTCAAGTTCACATTCTAAAATGAATTTATCAAGACCGCAGGTCTTTAATGGAAAATATTCGGTGATATGAAAACAAAATCCGCCTCTTTGGCGCTGACCCTCGCCTTATCGCTTGTCCCTTTACAGTCTCAAGCCCAGGGTCACGTGATCAAACTGATGAATCATCTTCAGCCCTACGGCTTTTTCCGCACGACCGCGGTCTTCGACTCCCGTGACTCGAAGACGGATGTCGACGACTTGTTCTACTGCCTTCCTTACGACAAGGAGATAAACCTCGAAGGCAACGACATCCACTACAATCCGTCGTTCAAGATGTCCTCGGCCACGACCAGGCTCGGATTCAACCTGACGGGTTTCCAGTACGGATCGTTCAATGTCACCGGCAAGATGGAGGCTGACTTCACTATGCTGACCGACGGGACATCGGCTCTGCGTCTGCGCGAGGCCTACAGCGATTTCGCCTGGGACGGCCTCGGAATGCTGGTCAACTTCGCGTCGGTGCGGGTAGGCCACGCCTGGCATCCTATGTCGGTCGACATGCCTTACGGACTCGGCTACGAGGCCGGTTCTCCGTTCAACCCCTATGCGAGGAGTCCGCAGATAATGGCCGAAGTCGGTTTCCTGAAGCATTTCTCCCTCACCTTAGGCGCTCTCTATCCGTCCGAGAACAAGCCGGTCGGGCCGAGCGGCACCACGGATGAATATGTCAGGTACGGACTGATCCCGGAACTCTACGCCGGTCTCACTTACCGCGGCAAGCACGTCGTGGCCAAGGTCGGCGCCGATTTCCTCAGCCTCGTTCCACGCTGGAGGACAACCACGACCGATGACTATTCCTACGACATCGGCACGAAGACCACTGACAGGTTCTATACGATAAACCCGATGGTCTATGCTGAATATTCAAAAGGCAGGTTCAAGGTCAACGCCAAGGGTATCTTCGCATCGGGAGGCGAACATCTGGGGCTGATGGGCGGTTACGCCGTCTACAAGAAGAACAGCGCCTACGACTATGAGTACACTCCTTTGAGGTCGATTGTGGGCTTCGGATCCATCAGTTACGGCGACCAGTGGCAGTTCCGGGTCTACGGCGGTGCGATGGCGGCTCTCGGGTCTCAGCACAGGCTGCAGACGGACTATTCCACCGGCTACGCCAAGACGGCCAACATCTACTACAACTCCCTCGGTTCGATGAACATCAACTACATCGGCAGGGTCGCTCCGTCGGTGGTGTACAATCTCGAGAACCTTTCGGTCGGCGTCGAGTACAACCTGACCGGTGTCGTGTACGGCGACTCGGATTCGATGAACTCCAGGGGACTGGCGGTCAACAACAAGCGTCTGATCTTCAACCACAGGGTTTTGGCGATGGTGAAATACTCGTTCTGACGGAGTTTTTCCGCGGACATATTCAGAGAATGGAAATCACGGCTTTTCATAAAGTCGTGATTTTTGCGTATGTTTGCAGGAATATGTAAAGTTTTCGGGAAATGTTCAGAAAAACCGCGGACAGAATCAAGGAACTCAGGCTCACGATGAGAATGAAGCTGACGCTCAGCCTCAGCGCGATAGCCGTGACCCTGCTCGTCTCCTGCATCATCTCGGTGATGGAGTACTACAAGATGAGCAACTATGTGTCCGACC
>CAVJKE010000326.1:0-2015 GCA_963649695.1 bacterium | reverse complement strand
CCGGACGTCACGGTAACAAGGGTATCGTGGCCAAGATCGTCCGTCAGGAAGACATGCCGTTCCTTGAGGACGGAACTCCGGTGGACATCGTGCTGAACCCTCTGGGCGTGCCTTCACGAATGAACCTCGGCCAGATCTACGAGACCGTTCTCGGATGGGCCGGAGCGGAGCTTGGACTCAAGTTCAGCACCCCTATCTTCGACGGTGCGACAATCGAGGAGATCTGCGACTACACCGACAAGGCCGGTGTTCCAAGATACGGCAAGACCCACCTCCGCGACGGTGGCACAGGAGACTGGTTCGACCAGCCTGCGACCGTCGGCGTGATCTACATGATCAAGCTGGGACATATGGTCGACGACAAGATGCACGCGAGATCCATAGGTCCATATTCACTCATCACCCAGCAGCCGCTCGGTGGTAAGGCGCAGTTCGGAGGTCAGAGATTCGGAGAGATGGAGGTCTGGGCGCTCGAGGCGTTCGGCGCCGCGAACGTCCTCCAGGAAGTGCTGACCGTCAAGTCCGACGACGTGACAGGACGTTCCAAGACTTACGAGGCGATCGTCAAGGGAGACCCGATGCCGAACCCTGGTATCCCGGAGTCCCTCAACGTTCTGCTCCACGAGCTCAGGGGACTTGGTCTTAAAGTTACTTTGGATTAATTTCAAGAATATTGACATTCAAGAATATGCCTACTTTCAACAATAAGGAAAACAAGGTAAAGAGCAGCTTCTCGACAATCAGCATCTCGCTGGCCTCACCGGAGGACATCTCCGCGAGGTCCTGCGGCGAGGTCCTGAAACCGGAGACGGTCAACTACAGGACCTACAAGCCTGAGAGAGACGGTCTGTTCTGCGAGAAGATCTTCGGCCCGACCAAGGACTACGAATGCTACTGCGGCAAGTACAAGAGAATCCGCTACCGCGGAATCGTCTGCGACCGCTGCGGCGTGGAGGTCACCGAGAAGAAAGTCCGCAGGGAAAGGATGGGACACATCGCCCTCACCGTTCCTGTGGCCCACATCTGGTACTTCAAGTCAGCTCCTAACAAGATCTCCGCCCTTCTCGGACTTCCGTCCAAGAAGCTCGAATCGGTCATCTACTATGAGAAATACATAGTTGTGAACCCTGGACAGAGCGGACTCCAGAAGATGGACCTCCTCACCGAGGACGAGTACCTCGACGTTCTCGCAAGGATTCCTGACAACGACAACCTCGCTTTCGACGATCCGAACAAGTTCGTCGCCAAGATGGGTGCGGAAGGCATCTACGACCTCCTTTGCGAGATCGACATCGAGAGCCTTTCGAAGGAACTCCGCCTGAAGATGCTCAACGAGACATCGCAGCAGAGGAAGGCCGACCACCTCAAGAGACTGCAGGTGGTCAAGTGGTTCCTTGAGTCGAAGAACATCAACCGTCCGGAATGGATGATCATGAAGGTCATCCCTGTCATCCCGCCGGATCTCCGTCCTCTCGTTCCGCTTGACGGCGGAAGGTTCGCCACCACCGACCTCAACGACCTCTACAGAAGGGTGATCATCAGAAACAACCGTCTGAAGAAGCTCATCGAGATCAAGGCCCCTGAGGTCATCCTCAGGAACGAGAAGCGTATGCTCCAGGAGGCCGTAGACTCACTGTTCGACAACTCCAAGAAGTCAAGCGCCGTGAAGAGCGAGTCCAACAGGGCTCTGAAATCCCTCTCCGACTCACTCAAAGGCAAGCAGGGACGTTTCCGTCAGAACCTCCTCGGTAAACGTGTGGACTACTCCGCCCGTTCCGTTATCGTCGTAGGTCCTGAACTGAATATGCACGAGTGCGGTCTGCCTAAGTTCATGGCGGCCGAGCTCTACAAACCGTTCATCATCCGCAAGCTCATCGAAAGAGGAATCGTCAAGACCGTCAAGTCGGCGAAGAAGATCGTCGACAGAAAAGATCCGGTCATCTGGGACATCCTCGAGAACGTGATGAAGGGTCATCCGGTTCTTCTCAACCGTGCCCCTACACTTCACAGACTCG
>CAVJKE010000325.1:0-2026 GCA_963649695.1 bacterium | reverse complement strand
AGCGCATCTGGTTTGGGACCAGAGGGTCCAGTGTTCGAGTCACTGTACCCCGACATACGAAAGAAGGTGACTGATTTAAGTCACCTTCTTTTTTCATATCCACTTTCATCTTTGAATATTCCCGGAATATTCCTGCACAACAAAAAAGGAAGCCGGTTCAGAGCAGCTTCCTTTTATATTCATTTCATATTGATATTCAGTAATATCCCCTCATCAACGGCCACCGCCGCCGGAGCCGCCGCCGGAGAAGCCTCCGCCGCCGCCCCAGGAAGAGTGTCCGCCGCCACCGCCTGAACGGCTTTCAGCCGAATAGCTGTAGGCGCTGTCGCTGAAGCTCTCCGAAGCAGAATCAGCGAAACTTCTCATCAGGACGGTCGCAGTGACCGCATCGGACATACTGCCCTCGGTTGAGACGAGGGAGAAGTACTCAGGGCAGACTTTCTGGTAGTCTTTGTAGAGCTGGCCGGCGATGCCGTACAACGACGCGAAAATCAGGTAATTGTTCCACAGGCCGACCTCGACCACTCCCCTGTCGTCAATCAAGGTGAAGTCTTTCAGGAACTTGCGTAGTCCGTAGACCTTGCGTACATCCTCGGCCTTCAAGGTCTCGAGTTCTGTACCGTCACGAGCGTCTTCCATCCATTTGTCCAGGACCTTGCCGTGCTTCGACGACCATCTGTTCAGTTCCCTCTTCTGGATGATGCCATCCTCGCCGGCCGCTTCCTTGATGAAGCCGAACATCCTCCGTTCCAGGCGGACATCCTCGCTTTCCTGCTCTTCTTCCACTTCGCCAAGAGGGAAAGCCTTCACCTTCAACGCAGGCTTCAAGGATTCAGGGTCCGTCACGACCTCGAAAGCGCCACGGTAGAACAGCCTTGTGATGTAGGCGGCGACCAGATTGCGCTGATTTTCCATTTTGGCGCCGGAGAACGCCTCCAGGACATTGAAGGTGGCGCGCAGGTCTCCGCCGCAAGGAATGTCCCTTGACCACGGAAGATCCTTCATCGACCCGCCGAGAAGAATCTTTCTCCGTTTCTTGTTCTTTATGAAGGTGCTTATGGTGACATAGATGGAATAAAGGAATGTCAGACCAAACATCGCGACGATGATAGCGAAAAAGATCGTCTCCATCCAGTCCGAGTCATCTTCGTAATCGCTGTCTTCCACGGCCTTCGCACGCACCTCCTCAAAGGTTTTGTCCTCGGTCAGCTGCGGATGGAAGAGTCCTTTCTGGAAACCGGCCAGCACGATCATTGCGCTCCGGCTCGAGAAAGGCTCATCAGTACGGGCGACGATCCTGCCGTCCTCAAGGTTGATCTCCCCTATGAAGCCGAAAGCCCAGATGTCGGTGTTCTCGTCAGTGAAAGCGAGGCCCGGTCTGCTGATTGTCAGCACGACGGACTCTGGTGACGACCCCAGGTCGCGGGCGACGAACATATGGTTGAAACCGTCCTTTTCCTCATAGCCCTTGACCAGCCCCGTCATTGTGTAGGTCAAGGTGTAGATGTGGGGGCCGGGGCTGCCGACGCCCCAGCAGATCTCATAACCGTCGGACTTGGTGACCAGACCGCAGCGGCCGGCCTTCTCTGCACGCGAACGGTCGATGTCCCATTCGCCTTCGTTGACATAGACCCTGCCGGTCTCATCCTTGACTCCGAGGCCGCTGATGGTCATCCGTCCCATGTTGCCGGCCACCAGGTACCATTCGGAGATGTCGTCGGAGACGTCGACGGGCCAGATTTCAGTCACCGCCGCCGAGCCGTCGTCCTGAAGTTCCACGTTGATGCGCAGGGAGTCGACACTGCTCTGGGCGGAAACGGCGACGGTTGTAAACATCAGAAGGACGGTACAGAATGCGACCGCCCGAATCTGAGTCAGGATATTCATAACTTATCTTTCGTTTGAAATAAAGCGCCTGTGACAAAATACCTTATCTCACGTTCGGAGAGCATCGCCCGTGAATATCAGTCCACGTTACCCTCTCCCTAAATCCCTCCCCTCGGGGGAGGGACTTGCTCCGTCACTG
>CAVJKE010000324.1:0-2035 GCA_963649695.1 bacterium | reverse complement strand
CGATCACGGAGACAGCGAGATTCAGACCAGCTGGAAGATTGCCGAAACGGATGTTGAACTCTCCGCCGGCAAAGCTGCAAGGCTGTTCGTAAACCGGAGTTTCAAAGTCGCCCAACGTCGGATAGAAGTCCTTCACATATTCCAGCGGCGCCGCGTCAGGGTTGAATGCCGACAAGATGTAGGATGTAGGCGCTCCGGTGTCCAGGATTACCTTTGCCGGTTTCCCGGCCACCTCGAGCGGCACCGTCATATAACCGAAAACTCGTGATGACTGGACAGGTGTCCATCCTTCGGTGTCGCATCCGTTGTCGAAAGTAAGAACGCCGCCCTTGACGTCGACCGTCATGGCGTACATAGAGATGAGGTCCAGTCCCAACAGTCCTTTGACCGTGACTCCGAGTTTTTCGGATATGTAATGAGAGTCGACCGGTCCCAGAGTTGTGCGCAGATATATTTCATTTTCGCAGAAGTTCATCCTTCCGTCCTCGTGGAAACTGAGCGGACTTCCGGTGTCGACAAGGACCAGACCGCCATCGAGTTCTATCAGGATGTGGTCTTTTACATTTTTGATTGAATACTCTGTCATAATGATGTTGGTTAAAAAGTTTTTCCGTTTTGAGAATATATACCCCACATCTCCCGGATTCTTTCCACTTGTAGACCGTGGCAGATAACTAATTGACTCTGTGGCAGAAGAGCGAAGGTCTGGTCGTGAAACCACGACCAGACCTTCGCTCTTTTATTTGATTGTCAGCCACTTATCTGCCACGAAATTTCATCTTTTTGCCGCGGAGGATGATGGTGTCGCCCTCACGGGGTTCATAATCGGCGGAAAAGCCGTTCATCTTCATCACGCTGGACATCTTCACGGCGAACCTCTGGCAGATGTCGCGGAGTTTCTCCCCGTCCTGTCCGACGATGTATTTGTCCAGACCCTTCTGCGACTGGTTCTTCTTGGCCTGGAGATAGACAACCGTGCCTGGAAGCAGTTCCTGTGATGCCGTCAAGTCGTTGAATTTCAACAGTTCCTTTAGATACAGATCGTTAGAGGCCGCTATGCTGGCGTAGGTCTCCCCTTCCACCGAAGTGATGAACGGAACACCGTTGCGGGAATATGCCTCCCTGGTCAGCGAGAAGCTTAACTGCTCTGAGGCCTTGGCGGAGATCTTCTTCGGCTCCTCCAATGAAAGCGGAGAGGCAGGAATCTCATCAGGAACAAAGTCCTCCTCTGCCGCCTGCTTCTTCACAGACTTCTTTTTCTTCTCCTTGCGCGTGCTGTTCTTCTTATGAGAGGACTCTTTGCCGGACTTTCCTTTCTGGACCTTTTCCTTGCCGGCCTTCTCGCCGGACCGCACGGCGGCATCCTCCGACACCTCCGCCTTGCTGTCTGACGGCTCGCCGACCGCGGACCCGGCATCGGCAAGGCTCTCCGACTCCTCGGAAGTCATAGTGTCATATTCATAAAGCCTGTAGTCCTCTATGTACTTGATGAGTTTCGCCGGATAGCCGGAGTCGGTCGCGTAGCCTGCCTTTTTCAAGCCGTACGCCCAGGCCTTGTAGTCAGTCGTCTCGAACTCGAAGAGGAACTTGTAGCGGTCTCGGTAGCGGAGGAAGTCGGAATGGTCGCGGAATGACTCCTCGGCTGTCGAATAGACCCTGAAGCACTCCCCCTTTGCATCGTCGTCATAGTGCATCGTCTTGCCCTTCCAATCCTTGTGGCACTTGATGCCGAAATGGTTGTTGCCCTCGGTCGCAAGGGACGAAAGCCCGTAGCGGGATTCCAGCAGACCCTGGGCAAGGGTGATGCTCGCAGGCACTCCGCTGCGGTACATCTCCTTGACCGCCGTCGGAGCCCACTTCCTGATGTACCTTTCCTGCGGCGTGCCTTGACAGAAGGCCGCCACCTGGCAGAAAAGCAATGTTATGAATATGACAGTACGTCTCATTGTTTGATGTTTGAAAAACCAGCCCGGCGCAGGACTTATGCCAGCGGCAACGGACTCTAATCAAGTTTCACAAGCGGGATGTCGAAGAC
>CAVJKE010000323.1:0-2038 GCA_963649695.1 bacterium | reverse complement strand
CCGAACAGAGAAGTTAAGCCCGCGCGCGCCGATGGTACTGACACACCAGTTGGGAGAGTAGGTCGCCGCCGTTCTTCGGAGTCCCGGACATCTTTCGATGCCCGGGACTCTTTTTTTGTGTCCGCCGGCCCCGGCCCCTCCGCCGGACGCCTGTCGCCCGGCCCCGGTCAGCCCCGTGCGCCAGAAGGCCGATTCCGCGCACGGCATCCCCGCCGTAGGCCCTCCCGTGCGCCAGAAGGCCGATTCTGCGCACGGCACCCCCGCCGGAGGCCCTCCCGTGCGCCAGAAGGCCGATTCCGCGCACGTCACCCCCGCCGGAGGCCCTCCCGTGCGCCATGAGGCCGGTTTCACGCACGGCATCCCCGCCGGAGGTCGGAGTCTCTGTGCGGCTTTGTTGCTTGTCTGGATCTATTTCTTCGGGAGGGTGAAGATGAATTCAAGGCCGCCGGCCTGGCCTAGACGGACGGAAATCCTGCCGCCGTGAAGGAGAACGGAATTCTTGACGATAGCAAGGCCGAGACCAGTGCCGCCCATCTTGCGGGAGCGCCCTTTGTCGATGCGGTAGAACCTCTCGAAAAGATGCGGAATATGCTCCGGAGCGACTCCCGGACCGTTGTCAGAGAAACTGAACGTGTAGAAAGACTCGTCTTCGGACAGGATCTGTACGGTGACGGTCACCCCGACGCCGCCGTAGGCTATGGAGTTGTCTGTCAGATTCCTGAATATCGAGTAAAGCAGTGACTGGTTGCCGAGGACCGTGACAGACGGCTCGACAAGCATCCTGAACGTCACTTTGTTGGTCTCTGCCTGCAGCGACACGTCCTTCTGGATCGTCTGCAGAAGCGCCGGCACATTGACCTTCTCGAAGGAGTACTCCTGCGGAGCGTCGTCGAGTTTGTTCAGGGTCGAGATGTCGGCGAGCAGGCTGGAGAGCCTGCGGCTTTGGGCGAAACATCTCTGGATGAACTGCTCACGCTGGGCTTCATCCATATCCGGGTTGGAGACGATGGTCTCAAGATAGCCCTGGATGCTGCTCACAGGTGTTTTCAACTCGTGTGCGATGTTCTGCGTCAGCTGTCTCTTGAGCCGTGTCTTGTCGTTCTCGCTGTCCCTTAGTTTGTCGTACATGCTTGTCCGGCCCTGTTCGATCGAGCCTTTCAGGTGGACGTACCGCTCCCTCATCGTGATGAGAGCGAGAGCGAGAAGCGCGATGATTATGCAAAGTATCAGTGTCATTCTTCGAAAAGGTAACCGAAACCGTGGCGCGAGACTATTCTGCTGCCATATTCATTGATTTTCTTGCGAAGGCGGGTGATGCACACGTCCACGGTGCGGTCGGTCACGACCACGTCGTCAGGCCAGACTTTAGCTATGATGTCCTCCCGCGAGAACACCTTCCCCTTGCTGGAAAGGAGCAGCCGCAGCACTTCATATTCATTCCTGCTCAGCAGCACCGGGACTCCGTCCACCGACGCGGACTTCTTCTCTTCATCTATGAATATGCCAGCGCGGCCTTGCGGCTTCCCGGTCGGTCCGTCCGCCGGCTGTTGACCTGAGACAGGGGAGGAGGCCTTCGCCGTCCGTCTCAGCACCGCCTTGACCCTTGACACCACCTCTCTGACGGAGAATGGTTTGGCGATGTAGTCATCGGCCCCGATGTCAAGCCCCTCGACGGCGTCGTCTTCGGAATCCCTGGCAGTGATGAATATGACCGGTATGCCCGCGGTCGCCGGGTCGGCTTTGAGTCTGGTGGCCATCTCGAATCCGGACATCCCTCCCATCATCACGTCGAGCAGCAGAAGGTCAAAGGATCGGATGTCAAGGGCGAGGGCTTCCTCGGCCGAGGAGGCTGTCACGACCTCGTAGCCCGCCGCGGCGAGATTGAATTCGAGAATCGTGCAGATGTCCTCCTCGTCATCGACCACGAGAATCCTCTGTGTGGCCGGTTGGCTTTCTGTCTGTTCAGTCTGAAGATTTATCGGATGACTCATTGGATTGGGATGGCTCATCGGAAAAATTGTTTTAGTCTCGCTAAGAT
>CAVJKE010000322.1:0-2039 GCA_963649695.1 bacterium | reverse complement strand
GGACAGAATCAACTCCATCAACTACGCAAGGCAGGAAGGCCGGGAGGAAGGTAAGCCGTAAAGGCCACGAAGAGAAAAGACTTTCAAATGCGGTTAACTTTCTTCGTGCCGGTGTCCGGCCGAGGCAGTTGCCAATGCTGCCGGCCTGAGTCAGGAGACCGTCCTTTTAATCGTCATATATAACGATAATGCCATCTTTAGTGTTTTCAACACGGACAGAGTTGAATGACTGACCCAGCGAACCTTGGGCATAATTGCAGATAATCAGTACAACGGAACAACAATGGAACAATCTTCAGCCTTTTTCAGTGAATATGATGCCCTTGCGGAAGCGGTGACGGACGGAATCAAGACCGTCTACACCTCGCAGGACGGCTGCACCAGACTCAGCAAAGGGACTCTGGGAGACCGGGCCGTTGCTCTTAAATCGCTGAAGGAAGGATGCATAGGCAATCCTCTGTACGAAGGACTTCTGCGCAAGGAATATGAGATCGGCCGGGAGTTCGACCACCCGAACATCTGCCGGACGGAAGATTTCATCACGCTCCCCGGACTCGGCAACTGCATCGTGATGCAATGGATTGAAGGAGAGACTCTTGAGAGTCTCATCAAGAAGAAAGCCGCTCCCTCGCCGAGAAAGGTGGCGCTTCAACTCTGCGATGCCCTTGAGCACATCCACAGCCATCAGACGGTACACCGCGACCTGAAACCAGGAAACATCATCGTCACCCGTAACGGTCAGGATGTCAAGCTCATAGACTTCGGGTTCTCGGACGCCGACGACCTTGTCCTCTTCAAAGGGGCTGCCGGGACCCGGGAGTACGCCGCTCCCGAACTGATAGCCGGAGAGAGGGTAGACGCACGCTGCGACATCTACTCGCTGGGAAAGATAATGCAGAAGATGAAGGCGTTCCGGAAGATCGCGTCACGCTGCGCGGCTGCCGACAGGAATGACAGGCCGAAGGACATCGCGCAGGTGCGGGAAGCGATCCTGAGGAAAGAAAGGTCGGCAAGGCTGACCGCATCGGCGGCAGTCGCCTTCACGGTCATCGCCGCGGCAGCCGGGTGCATCCTCTGGCCGGACATCAAGGCCGCCAAGGAGCGGAGGGAGGTCAGAGCCGTCTTCGAGCGGATCAGCGAAGAAATCAGGGAGGCAGGTTTTCCGGAAGCGGAAAACTAAAGGGAAGCGCAGGCTGAAGCCTGGTCAGCGTCGGCGGCCTGCTCCGGAGCGGAAACGACTTCGATGTGCATCAGACCGTTGTTGGCTCCGGCCACATAGGAAGGAGTGAACTCACCGTTTCTGAATATTCTTGAAATGTACAGCGGATGACCGAGCAGAAAACTCTCCGCGTGGAACCTGTCGTTCTCACGGAGTTTGGCGTTCTCGGACCGCAGGACGGTGAACATCCCGTCGCCGTCGTACCTGAGCCTGACAGACCTGTCCGGAGCCCAGCCGATGAGAAGTTCCGCACCCGCACTGAGATTCTTGGACTCGACGGACACGCAGGTGAAGAAGGCGGAGTCCTCGGATTCGAGGTCGGCCACCTCCCGGCAGTAATCCCGGAAGTCCTTTCTGCCCACATACTTGGAGAGGGCGTCAAGGGTGGACATACGTGGCGTCGGCTGTTCCGTCACGTGCCCCCAGATCCGCTTGAGAGTCGAGAGCGAGAGCTGCACTTTCGTCGCCTGGAGAATGTCTTCAGACAACAGTTCGAAATCGGCTGAAGTCTTCAGCCGGCCACCGAAGCGTTCCTCCACGCTTTTCATCAGACTGCTCAATCCAGGTATCAAATCGCACATTTTTTCTCTACTTTAGCTTATAACTAAATGCATATTGTAAAAGCATCTTATCACACGTTCGAAGGGTCTCGTATGAACAAAATCCACCCACGTTACCCTTCCCCTAAATCCCCTTCCTCGGGGGATCACTGCCGTGACGGGAAACAAGGCGCTTCATATATGCAAAACTTTCCTTTCTCAATTTTCGCATAAAGATACGGTTTCAGCGCGTTTAAAACAAGATTCTTCCCGGAAAACCT
>CAVJKE010000321.1:0-2061 GCA_963649695.1 bacterium | reverse complement strand
ACCTATGTGTCCTACGACGAGATCTCGCCGAACCTTGTCCACGCCGCTGTGGCCACCGAGGACGTGCGTTTCTACAAGCATTCCGGCATCGATTTCAAAGGCCTGGGCCGTGTCCTGGTCAAGACCATCCTGCTGCACAGGTCCAGCCAGGGAGGAGGCAGCACGATCACCCAGCAGCTGGCCAAGACCCTCTACCCGCGTGCCGAGATGGGACGCAGGATTCCGGGAATATACCACATCAAGATGGTCTGGATCAAGCTGAAGGAGTGGATAACGGCCGTCAAGCTTGAAAGGGACTACACCAAGGACGAGATCATGGCGATGTACCTCAACAGCATATTCTTCGGAAGCGGGGCCTACGGTGTCCGTTCGGCCTCCGAGACCTTCTTCGGCAAGATGCCGTCTGAACTCACGGTCGAGGAGAGCGCGATGCTGGTCGGAATGGTCAACAAGCCGACAAGGTACAACCCTGCCATCAATCCGGACAAGGCGCTGACCAGAAGGAACTTCGTGATCGGGCAGATGGAGAAGGCCGGCTATATTGACAAGGCCGCGAGGGATTCCATCCGTCTTATTCCTATAGAACTCAACTACGAGGTGCAGGACCACAACGCCGGTCTCGCCCCTTATTTCAGGGATATGGTCCGCAGGACGATGAGCGCGAAGAAACCGCGCAAGGGTGACTACTCCGTCCCTGAGGACTACTCCGCTGACTCTCTCGCCTGGGCCACGGACGACCTCTACGGCTGGCTTGAGAAGAACAAGAAGGCCGACGGCACGGCCTACGACCTCGACAAGGACGGTCTGAGGATCTACACTACAATCAACTACAAGATGCAGAAATACGCCGAGGAGGCCGTTGCCGAAAGGATCAAGTCGCTGCAGGCGGATTTCCGCAAGGATCTCAGGAACAAGACCAACAAGCCTTTCTCCAACGACATCGACGAGGAGACCAGAGAGAGGGTGATGAAGCAGGCCAGACGCTGGAGCGACCGTTACCGCACCCTGAAGAAGGACGGCCTGACCGAGGCCCAGATCCTGAAGACTTTCTCCGAGCCTACGAAGATGAGGGTGTTCGCCTACAACAGGAAAGGCTACTCGGACACCACGATGACCCCGGACGATTCGATCCGTTACTACAAGTCCCTCCTCCGCACCGCTTTCGTGGCGATGGAGCCGGGCACGGGTCACGTCAAGGCCTATGTTGGCGGTCCTAACTACCGTTATTTCAAGTATGACAATGTGCGCCAGGGCAAGCGCCAGGTCGGCTCGACCATCAAGCCGTTCCTCTACACGCTGGCGATGCAGGAGGGTATGACCCCTTGCGACAAGGTGGTGAACCTGCCTCAGACCTTCGTGCTTCCTGACGGTAACACCTGGACTCCGCGAAGCACGGACAAGGAGCAGTGGATCGGCAAGACCGTCACCCTGAAGTGGGGTCTGACCAACAGCTCGAACAACATCTCGGCCTACCTTATGAAACAGTTCGGCCCGGAAGCCATGGCTGACATGATGCGCAGGATGGGCATCAAGAGCCACATCGACGAGGTCCCGGCTCTTTGCGTGGGCCCGGCCGACCTGTCCCTCTGGGAGATGGTCGCCGCCTACAACACCTTCCCTTCCAAGGGAGTGTACATCGAGCCTTTGTTCGTGACAAGGATCGAGGACAAGCAGGGCAACGTCATCAGCGAGTTCACGAACCGCAAGCGCGAGGCGATCGGTGAGAACACGGCCTACCTGATGGTCAATCTGATGGAAGGCGTGGTGCAGGGCGGTACGGCCAGCAGGCTCCGCTACCGCTACAATCTGATGGGTGAGATCGCCGGCAAGACCGGCACGACCAACGACAACGCCGACGGATGGTTCATCGGCTACACTCCGACCCTCGTGGCCGGTGTCTGGACGGGTGCTGAGGACCGTCAGGTCCACTTCCAGTCGACAGCCTTCGGCCAGGGAGCGCATATGTCGCTTCCGACCTGGGGAATATTCATGCGCAAGGTGATCGCCGACGGCACTCTGGGCATCTCCGAAAGCGACAGGTTCATCGCTCCTCCTGGAGTG
>CAVJKE010000320.1:0-2117 GCA_963649695.1 bacterium | reverse complement strand
ATCGAAGAATATTCCGTTCATCGCCGGGCGGATCTCGTCGTCCGCGGTGGCGTAGATCGTGCTGTTGATGCCCTCGGCGAGCTTGCTGGCAGGGAAGACCACGTGCTCGGCGTCCTCGCTGGTGCCTTTGATCTCAGGATAGTCCTCGGCAGGGAAGAACGGCAGCACGGAGTTTCCGCTTGTCCATCTGCATTCGATGGCGCTGTCGCTTGTGGTGCCGATCGTCAGCGGCTGGTCCGGAAGCTCTTTCAGAAGGTCGATGATGTGCCTCGCTGGAACGGCGATCCTGCCTTCCTCCTGTGTGGCGTCCACCTCGATCTCGGTCTTCAGGGTGAGTTCCGAATCGGAGGCCGTGACCTGCAGGATGTTGCCCTGGAGGTCGAACAGGAAGTTCTCAAGAATCGGAAGAGCGGATTTGGCGGGGATGGCCTTGGAGATGTCCATCAGCCCTTTAAGAAGCTCTGAGCTGGATACGTTGAATTTCATATTCGTGTCTTTTTGTTTCAATCAGTGGGCGGCCTTCAGAGGGAAGACACAGCCGAAGGCAAATATACGAATATTCCCATAATAATATGGCATTATATTTGATTTTTTGGTCGAGGCCTCCGGAAACGTTCCGGAGGCTTTTGCAGGAACAGAATTGTGTGACAAAATGTTTTTGAAAACAATAAAAATCTAAAATAATATGACTGAAATGAAAAAAGGTTTGATTACGGTTGTGCTGTCGGTGCTGCTCAGCGTGCTGGCGGCTTACGGTGTGGTCAAGGCGGCCACGGTGAGTGATGGGGACAATGTGGCGAGGACTTCCGGCACCGTCACTAAAACTGTCAATCTGGCACAGTCAGACTATCCGGACCTGACATACGCGGCCGAGGCCGCGGTCGACGCCGTGGTCTATGTGGAAGTGACCGTGACCCAGCAGTACCAGATCGCCGATCCGTTCTACCGCTTCTTCTTCGGTGACGGACAGCCTCAGACGAGGGAGACACAGGGAAGCGGCTCAGGTGTGATCATCCGTCCTGACGGCTACATCGTCACCAACAACCACGTGGTGGCCAACGCCACCAAGATACAGGTCACCCTTAACAACAACAAGGTCTATGACGCCAAGGTCATCGGCACCGACCCGGCGACCGATGTGGCTTTGATAAAGATTGAAGCTGAAGGACTTCCGACCCTTCCGTTCGGAGATTCCGACCAGTTGAGGCTGGGCGAGTGGGTCCTTGCGGTGGGCAGCCCGCTGGGCTACCAGCTCCGTTCGACCATCACCGCCGGCATCGTCAGCGCCAAAGGCCGTACGATGGCCCACGACCCTGGTGAACAGAGTTCCATCCAGATCGAGTCGTTCATCCAGACCGACGCGGCCGTCAATCCGGGCAACTCAGGCGGAGCGCTTGTCAACAAGACAGGCGAGCTTGTCGGCATCAACACCGCGATAGTTTCGCAGGACAGGTCCTATTCTGGATATTCATTCGCCGTTCCTGTGAACATCGTGAAGAAGGTCGTGGATGACCTGATTGACTTCGGTTCGGTGAAGAGAGCCGTGCTCGGCATCTCTATGTCCGACCTCAACGAAGGCCTCGCGACCTATCTCAAGTACGATTCGGTCGACGATATGCTGAAAAAATTGAAACTTTCTTCGTCTGACGGAGTATATATTAGGGAGGTAAGCAAAGGCAGCTCCGCTGACAAGGCCGGCGTCAAGGAAGGCGATGTTGTCATCGCTATCGACGGGACTCCGATGAAGAACGGATCCGCCGTGCAGGTGAAGGTCAACTCCTACCATCCGGGTGACAAGACCGTTCTCACTGTTGTCCGCGAAGGCAAGGAACGCGAGATCGAGGTCACCCTTCAGGGCAGCGCCACCGACAACGGCACCATCTTGGGTGAAGGTGAGATAGCGTTCTACGGCGCGACGCTCAAGGAGGCTTCCAAGGAGACTCTCGCCGCTATGGGCCTGAAGAAGGGTGTAGAGGTGGTTTCCCTCGGCAGCGGCAAGATGCTCGAGGCCGGCGCGGCCCAGGGTATGGTCATCACCTACGTCAACGATGAGCCTGTCGGCACTCCTCAGGATGTTTTGAACATCACCAAGTCCGCAAAGAGGGCGGTCTACATCG
>CAVJKE010000319.1:0-2120 GCA_963649695.1 bacterium | reverse complement strand
GGACCTGCGTCTTTTAAGCAGACTGGTGGAACTCGGCCCTGAGAAATCCCTGTACATCGATTATCCGGATTTTCCGACCGTGCTTGAGGTCGTGGGCATCATAGCCTCCGACAGTTCCGACGAGAACTTCAAGCGTGTCTGGATTCCGAAGGAATTCTATGACATAGTCGCGCCTTGCGTGGATGATGTCATCGATATGTGCGAGAGCACCGGAAGGTTCGAGATCGACCGCGCCGCTCTCGGTTATCTGAATCTCTACGGAGTGATGGACCGTGAAAGTTTCCTCGACAAGATGATCGACTACAAGGAGTGGGCAGGCTGGAAGGACATCGATGCCTTCTCCGAAATGATCGCGGAAAGCCCTGTGGTCAAACTCTGCCGCGTTGACCGCCTGGACGGGATTTTTTTGGCCTCTCCGTCCTTGTTCCATCCTGAGGCGGTTCTTGCCGGGAGGAAGGACCATCCTGACATCAAGGATTTCCACAAGTTCACTCCGGAACAGGCGATGGAGGCCGGCGGCTGCTCTCCTTTCTTCGTCTTCGGACTGGGTTCGCCGGAAGGGAAGAAACTTGTCGAGATGCTCGGGAATCTGGGCTACGGCGAGGCTGAGATCACCCTCGAGTGCCACGACATCTGGCTGAACGCCCAGATGACGGGAAGCGAGGACACGACTGAGGCGATTTTTTCCTGCGTGAGCCGCAAGCAGGACATCATCGACACTTTCGAGGACTACAACGATTGTATGAAAGTGGTGGCGGCCTATGCCAACTCCCTTCCCAAATGGCTTCTTTCGGGTTATTCAGCCAATGAGACCAACTGCCTGAAGGTGGTTCTGCGGACCGAGGACGACCCGCTTGAAAGCCTTGTGAAGAAGAATCCTCTGCTCGGCCTCTTTGTCCACCCGGCGCCGATGGATGGACCTTGCCCCTGCGGCAGCAACCTTTCCTACCGCAACTGTCACGGCAAGCACCTCAGCTGAAAGAGAAAATTCTATGAATATGCCCCCTCGGCTTTCCGGGGGCGGCGGAATCCTGAATCAGGAATATCAAAGTTCATGTTTCTGGCGGTGGCCTGGTCAGACGACAGCCTGGTCAGACGACGGCTATGTCAGACGACGGCCGGGTCAATCGGCAGCTATGTCAGGCAACAGCCAGGTCTTAAGTAAAAACAGCCCGCATCTCTGCGGGCTGTTTTTCGGTTAGTTAGTAGTGTATTACCTTATTATGAAAGAAGGTCTGTTGTCGTTAGAGTGAGATGACTCTCACATTTCTGGCACAAAAGTAAACAAAAAAATCGTTTAAACAATCGTTTTAGGACGAAATTTTTAAACGATTTATCGCCCTTCTACCTTTTCTGCTGACTATCAGACCTTTCCAAAAGCTCGGGACGGAGCCTTCTGGTGCGTTCCAGAGCCTGTTCGTCCTGCCATTCGTGTATCAGTTTCGGATTCCCGCTCAGCAGGACCTCCGGCACCTTCCAGCCTTTGTAGTCCGCCGGCCTTGTGTAGACGGGAGGGGAGAGCAGGTCGTCCTGGAAGCAGTCGCTAAGCGCCGAGGTCTCGTCCGTGAGCGCTCCCGGGATCAGCCGGACTATCGAGTCGGCCAGCAGGGCCGCCGGGATCTCCCCGCCGCTGACCACATAGTCTCCCACTGAGATCTCGCGGGTCACGAGATGCTCGCGGATCCTGTGGTCTATGCCTTTGTAGTGGCCGCAGAGCAGGATGAGGTTCTCCTTGAGGGAGAGCTGGTTGGATATTCCTTGATTGAGTCGCTCGCCGTCCGGGGACATGTAGATGATCTCGTCGTACTTCCTTTGGGAGGTGAGTTCCTCGATCATCTTCTCCACGGGTTCTATCATCATCACCATTCCGGCGTCGCCGCCGTAGCAGTAGTCGTCGACGGTGGCTCTCGGTCCGAGGCCGTACTTCCTTATGTTGTGGACGTTGATTTCTACAAGTCCCTTTTTGATCGCCCTGCCGACAATCGAGTGGCTGAGCGGGCTTTCCAGCAGTTCCGGGACTACAGTGAGTATGTCTATGCGCATAGATTTTCCTTTAATTTTCTGCAAAAATAGGCTTTTTAGAGATAGGAAAAAAATGATGGAAGCCGTCAGGCCGGCCA
>CAVJKE010000318.1:0-2125 GCA_963649695.1 bacterium | reverse complement strand
ATGTATTCCACCGGGAACTCGAGGCCGGCCGGATACTCGCCGAGCAGCAGCTGCTTATAGATGTTGATACCTCCGTCAGGAGACCTATCATTGCGCAGGTACGCCAATTCGGCTATCACAGGGCTGACCGCCATCGTGTTGAGGTAGTCTTTGCTTGAAAAGTCGTAAAAAGCATTTTTCATAATTCAAAAATTAACATTTTCATTATATACATTCTGCATATTTTTTCTTGCGAATTCCATCACATCCTCTTTTGAGGCATCAGGATTTTCTTTAAAAAACTTTTTCCATTCCATATTGTACTTCCAAGCCCCGGACAGGTGCTTGTGGCTGTCAAGCCAGACACCGTTCTCAACGTCATCGATTTTGATTCCAAACTCATTTACAAATGTGGCTTTGAATTTCACTGGGAACACGTGGTGCGCCTGCGCCCCGTCCGGAGCCTTGCCTAGAGCCTTGACCATATTCTTCCGGAGGCCCGACGAGTGCGAGACGGCCTCCACGGCCCCGCTTATAATCCGGATGTCTTTCCCCGCGCGTGTGAGCTTGGCGAAATCCCCGGCGTAGGGGATAAGACCTATGGCGCTGACCAGAGCGTCGCCGTAGTCGCCCCTGGAGACCTGCAGCGTCATATTGGCGGCGTCAGCGGCCCCGGTCGGGTCGAAAATGCCGGCCACGTCGAGCGCCGCCCCCAGAACATCATCGCCCTGCAGCGTGTGGTTGCCCTGCCAGTCGACCCCTAGCCGGCTGACATCCACGGTCAGGTTTACGATGTCGGATTTGAGAGTGACGGAGGAGTTTCCCCTGCCGACAAGGACAAGGTCCTCTCCGCCGTCATCGATGACGGACACCGGGTTGCCGTCGCAGTAGGCATAGGGGCTGACGCCGAGGTATTTTTCCGCGAGCGGGTCGGGCGTGAGCCACCGGCGCAAGGCCGGGGAGTAGAGCCTGGCCCCGAAGTCGGTGTACGGGAGTCCGAAGTCTGGAATCTGGCTCTCCTGCCCCGTGAACCCGTCCCTGAGGGTGAGACTCTGAGGGATGGCCGCACGCGCGGATTCCGGGACTGGCGTGCAGGATTCCTCCCCATACACCCCGAAGTCCCGGGCGGCGAGGAAGGCCCCGTCCGAACCCCTGACGACCGCCCTCACGCTGCCGAGGTTGTCGGTGACGTGGAGCAGCGCCCCGGCAGGCGTCAGCCTCCCTCCGGAACAGGCGGCGCTTTCGAGAGTCATCGCCCCGGTGGAGTCCCTGGCGTAGGAGACGGCCGTCCCGTCACCGGAGAGGTGGAACACATCCCCGTCATCGGTGATCACGAAACTGCCTGTGAGTCCGCAGACGCTGTAGCTGTAGCGGTCGAGCGAGGCGTCCAGCCTGTGCCACACTATGTCGCGCAGGTAGGACATCTTGTCCGTGCTGTTGTCGGCCGGATCCTCAAGCTTGGAGAGCAGCCCGGAGCCGGGCATCCTGTGGCCGAACCCGGCGGCGGAGAACTCGTCCGGCATGTCGGCCACGGTCCGGGTGACGCACCCGCCGGCCTCCAGCGTCCATCCCAGCCCCGCCACGCCGGCGATCTCGTCCATCTTGATGCCTCCGCTGGTGTAGCGCAGGCTTATGGGGATGGACAGCTCCCTGCCTTTAAGGGTGTGTATCGGTATGTCGAGCCGCGCCAGCCCCTCGCTGTGGGAGAACGGCACGTCCACGTACTTCACCGCCGACGCCGCCTCGGGCGCCGGCGGCAGAAGGTTCTCCAGCTGCGTCGCCCCGCGCTTGTAGACGGTCTGCTCCTGCGCGGAGGCCCCGGTGTGGACCAGGGCGGAGAGAAGGAGGACCGCAGGTACGAACAGCGATCTCCGGGACGATTCCAGAAAATCGAGGAGACGGTGGAGGGCCGTTTTCATATGATTAATGGATCAATAATCTCGCTTGGTTATGCATTGTGCGCCAATCACAAATATAACAAAAATAAGGGAACTATATAGTTTAGCCGAAAAGTTCAATGAGTATCCGCAATATCACCCAAGTCTTGTGGTGTCTGTCATTCATCTCAGTCTTTTGCCCCCTGAGAACACATTCAATTCTCAGTGACGGATGAGAATATGGGGGATATTGCCATAGGGATAGAATC
>CAVJKE010000317.1:0-2168 GCA_963649695.1 bacterium | reverse complement strand
TTCGTGGAGATGGGCGGAGTCGAACCGCCGTCCAAACAACGTACCAAACAGCTTTCTACACGCTTATTCTTCCTTTGGTTGTCGGCGACGGCCTGCCGGAAGACGGGCTAACCGAGGCTTATCCTTTGGGGCTTGGCCGGATTTAAAGGAGTCCTCCGGTGCGTCCTTCTTGAATGATACCCCGAACTCGGAACTGAGAAGGCTTAAAGTCCGCGGGATACTCGTCGGAGCCGCATCCTAGGCGGCTCGGATTAAGCTAATGCGACTTGGTCGATTAGGCAGCGAGTGCGTAGTTGTTATCAGCAACTAATTTTTGGAGAACCAGTTTGGCGGGCCGACCCTCCAGGAGCCCGGCGTGCTTACCGCCCAGAATCATTGCTGTCAAAACCAGAACATCCCCAGGTGTAAGTAAATATGTTACGGCCATATTCCTGCGATTGTTTCATTTTCGATGAAAATATTTTGTGAATATTCACTTATGGGCTTCTTGATTTGTCAATTCCGTAGGCTTTGACTACCTTTGAACAAACTTTCGCACGTCCGTCCGGCAGAGGCGGCCAGACGCGGTGCTCCGGGCGGACGGCGACTAAAAACACATTGCACAATGACAATGAAATTGTTTTCCACAATCGGAAAAGCATCGCTTTCGACATTAGCCGCGATCCTCCTTTGCAGCGTCACGGCCGGAGCGCAGATCAAGGTGGTCGGCCACAGGGGAGTCCGTTTCAACACACAGGAAGTCCCGGAGACACCTTACTATGAGAACACAATCCCGGCCCTGGAGTTCTGCCAGTCGCTCGGCGTCTATGCGGCCGAGTTCGACATCCAGCTGACCTCCGACAACAAGATCATAGTGTTCCACGGACCGAAAGTGCCGGGGCTGGACAAAAGCATCCAGGAGATCACCTACAAGGAGGCCCGGGCGGTGACGCTTCCCGGCGGAAGCAAAATGCCTACCTTCAAGGAATATCTGAAAAAAGCGAAGAAGCATCCGGAGACCAGGCTGATCTGCGAGATCAAGCCTCAGTCCACAAAGGAAAGGGAAACCATGGCTGTCGAGCAGGTGGTCGCCGCAGTTAAAAAGATGGGGATGAGAGGCCAGTTCGAGTACACCACTTTCAGCGACTGGACCGCGCAGGAGATACACAGGCTGGATCCGGAGTCCAAGGTCCTGTTCCTTGACGGCGGAAAGAATGCCAAGGATCCGGACTATTGCAAATCAAGGGGCTACAATGCGATTTCCTACGACACCTGGGCGTTCAAGCACCATCCTGAATATGTCGCCAGAGCCCACGAGCTTGGAATGGAGGTGACGATGTGGGTCGTGAACGACAGCGAGTTTGTGGACAAGGCGATAAGCCTCGGAATCGACTATGTGTCCTCAGACCATCCTGAGAGAATCAAGGCTTACGTTGACAGCCTGGCTTCCAAAGAAGAGAAGTAGATGGCTGTCAATTCAATAGAGAAGGCGATCTACAACAGGACGGAGCTGCTTGTGGGCGGCGATGTGATGGAGGCGCTGACGGCGGCGAAGGTCATTATCTTCGGAGTCGGCGGGGTCGGCAGCTGGTGCGCCGAGGGACTTGTCCGCAGCGGAGTCACCAGACTCACCATCGTGGACTCGGACCGGATCTGCATCACGAATGTCAACAGGCAGTTGATGGCGACCACCCTCACGGTCGGGCAGGTCAAGGTCGAAGCGTTGAAGGCCCGCCTGCTTGAAATCAACCCTAAAGCGGAAATCGAAGCCATCCAGCAGATCTACAACGAAGAAACGGCCGACCGGTTCAATCTTGATGAATATGACTACGTCATCGATGCGGTAGATTCTCTGAAAGACAAGGCGCTTCTGATTCTGAGAGCTTCGGCGAGCAAGGCTCGGTTCTTCTGTTCTTTGGGGGCGGCTCTGAAAGTGGATCCGCTGAAGATCCGTGTGGCGGAGTTCTGGAGCGTGAGGGGATGCCCGTTGGGGGCGGCGCTCCGCAAGAAGATGAAACGGGCCAAGACTTTGCCGTCCAAGGAGTTCCTTTGCGTCTACGATGACGAGGTCCTGCCCAACAGGGGGCATTGCCAGAGTTGCGGCACTGAGAAATGTTTCTGCCCGAAGGCCCAGGACGGACCCGGCGATCCCGACCTGCTGAACCACGAATGGTGTTCGTCTAAGGCTC
>CAVJKE010000316.1:0-2215 GCA_963649695.1 bacterium | reverse complement strand
TCTGGTGAACAGCTGCGCGCCTGCGAGCCGCTCAAGTTCGGCGATGTTCTGGCTGACCGCAGGCTGGGATATTCCCAGATTCCTGGCGGCGAGGGTGAAGCTGCCTTTCCGGGCGACGGCAAGGAAAACCTTCAGTTTGAAATCTTCAAGCATCGATAAGCGTTTCTTATGGTCTTGCGAAGTTAGCGAGCCTTGGCTGAAAATGCAAGGGGAGAGCGCGAAAGATTTCCGGAAAAGGTGGAACCCACCTCGCCGGTGAGGGCTGTACACGACTCGAGTGGCCCTCTAAATCTCGCCGGTGAGGGCGGCCATGCGGAGGAGAATCTGGATGGAGGCGTTGGTGCAGTTGATCCAGTAGGTCCTCGAGGCGTTCTTCTCCGGAGTGCGGAGATTGAACGTGGTAGGGATCTGGCCGCTGGTGACAAACTGGACCACGGTAAGATTGTCTACGAGAGCCTTGGCCTTGGCGTAGGCGAGTTCATCCCCCGTTACCTCATACAGGTCGAGATAGGCGTTGGCGACATTGCAGGAACTGTTGTCCACCGGCACCTGGTAGCGGTGCTGCTCGTACACGCAAGGAGTGGCGATCGTACGCACGCCTTCCTTGCCCGGGAGAGCGTTCCAATGCACGAACTGGTCCTCGCTCAGACGGATGAGGTCACGGGCATCCTCGATCTCCCGCTCATCAGGCTTTCCCCGCAGGATGTACGACGCATAAGGGGCCGCCGTGCAGTTGGTCAGGTTCTGATAAGGCTTCAGACCCTCCACGGTGACATCCTCGAACTGCCCGGTGAGGTCGAAAGTCTCCAGCGCAACCGTCTTCATCCACCGGGCCGCCTTCTCCCTCATCTGTGAATATGCCGTCACTCCATAGTCGTTCTCCAGCCTTCTTGTGAAATTGAGGACAGGATGGAGCATCGCGCGGACATCGTTGACAGGCTCCCCGGTCGCGAAATCGACCTTGATCGGGAAAGAGCCGTCGGCATTCTGGATCTTCCTGAAGGTGTCGGCGATTTTCAAGGCCCTGCCGTAGTACAGAGTGTCGCCGGTGGCGTCATACAGGTCCAGGAAAGCGTTGCCGGCATAGCAGGCGTCCATCGTCATCGTCTTGCCGATGTTCCAAGGCTTGGTGGAGGCCGCCCTGTCACCGTAGAACGTCGGCGGGAAGAACTCCAGAGGATCTCCCGCCGGCCGGCTCAGGCCGATAAGGAAGTCCGCGGCCTTGCGGGCTGTCTCAAGAGCCTCATCCCGAAGTTCAGGGACATATTCAGCGACCTTCGCCTCGATGCGGATGAGGCCGCCAATTACCTTGTTCGGGTAGGTGAAATGTGAATATAAGTCCAGGTCGGGAACGCCGGTCTCTCTGAATTTTATGACTCCCGGCATCCTGTGGACATACAAGGCGGCCATCACCGCCGCCTCCTTGTAAGGGCGTACGTTGGAGTTGTACGGACCCTCGAAAGGGAAATCCCTGAGGAAGGACCTCCTGTAGACCGTGTCGAGGACATTCTCGGAGCCGTCGAGAGCCAGTACGTCCAAAGTGACTTTGGAAGGAGGTATCGATGCCCAGACCGGTGACAAGTCGGCGCAAGGGTCTTCAGAGGTGAACGACCATTCCTGCCCGCCGTCGACTGCCCGGATGACGAACCTGTACTTCTCCGCCCCTTCCGTTGCCTTGACATCGAACGCCGGTGCGTAGGTGAATTTCTTGCTGAACTCGTTCCAGCAAGGATTACGGCCTTCTGAAGCCGGGCGGACCGGCTTCAGATATTCCTTGGCCGCACGGGCGTTAAGTTCCTTGAAATCTGTCGCCGCTCTCTGGGAGCCGCTGCCGCAGCTCCAGCAGACCAGGCTCAGCGCGGCCGCCGAGACCAGGCCAGTCAATCTGTTGTTCATCGTGTTGAATTATTTTCCGCCGGAAGCGGACCTGACGGAATGACCGGAATCATTCACTATGTCCGCTTTCAGCGAAGTCCATCACTTCAAATATAGGCACTTTTCAGATTAAAACCACGCTTTCCCGCACAAAAAAGAGAGTGGCCGGAACCGGCCACCCTCTCAGCATCAATCCTGGACGGGAATGTCCAGGAATATATTCACGGAACTACTCCGCCTCCGTGGTCTCGCCAGGCATCATCACAACCTCGATGAAGTTGCCGGACTTGTAGAGCCTTGCGGCGGCATCGCGGATGGCGTCCTTGGTCAGGGCATTGAC
>CAVJKE010000315.1:0-2222 GCA_963649695.1 bacterium | reverse complement strand
ACATCCCCTTCCCGAGGAAGGGGATTTAGGGGAAGGGTAACGTGAACTGATTTTTTTCATGGCGATGCCCTTTGAACGTGAGATAAGGTATTTTGCCACAGGCAATTAAATACAAGCGAAAGATAAACAAATGAAAAAAATATCTCCGGTTCTGATCGCCGTGCTGGGCGCCGTCGCAGGCGCGCTGGCCATGGTCACATTCAATGCATATTCACAGAGAAAGAATATGATGCGCACGACCTATCAGGACTGGCGCAAACTCAACCTCATCCTCCAGCAGGTCGACAAAAACTACGTCGACTCCATCGATGTGGAGAAGGTGACCGACGCTGCCGTGACGGCGGCCCTCGCCGAACTGGACCCCCATTCGGTCTACATGCCGCCGGTCGAACTGACCGAGGCCGAGACCGACCTCGCAGGCAATTTCGACGGCATCGGCATCCAGTTCAACGTGCCTAACGACACCGCCATCGTGCTGGAAGTCATCCCTGGAGGCCCTTCAGAGAAGGTCGGGATGCAGCAAGGAGACAGACTTCTCAGAGTCGGGGACAAGAACATAGCCGGAGTCAAGTTCCCGCAGGACAGCATGGTCCGCAGGATGAAAGGTCCGGCCGGGACCAAGGTCACGGTCACGGTGGGACGAGGCAGGGACACGATACCGTTTGAAATCACGAGAGGCAAGATTCCTGTCCACTGCATCGACGCAGCCTTCATGGTCAACGACACGACCGGCTACATCAAGCTCTCGAAGTTCTCCAGAACCACCTACCAGGAGTTCCTGAAGGCTGGCGCCGGACTTCTCGAAGCCGGGATGACAAGACTTATCTTCGACCTCAGGGACAACACCGGAGGCTATTTCGACCAGGCGCTGCTGCTCAGCGACATGTTCCTCAAGAAAGGGGACGAGATCGTCTACATGCAGGGGCTTCACCGCAAAAAGGACGAGTACAAAGCTGACGGCAAGGGGCTTCTGCAGGGGATCGGACTCACAGTCCTTATCAACGAATCCTCGGCCTCGTCCAGCGAGATCTTCGCCGGAGCCATCCAGGACAACGACAGAGGCCTTATCGTGGGCCGCAGGTCGTTCGGCAAGGGTCTGGTGCAGGAGCCGATCTACTTCAACGACGGCTCGGGAGTACGCCTGACCGTGGCCAGGTTCTACACTCCATCGGGACGGTGCATCCAGAAGCCATATTCAGAAGACTACCAGTACGACATCTACAAGCGGTACGCAGACGGCGAGATGTACGACGCCGACAGCATCAAGGTCGACTCCACAGCGGCGTTCAAGACGGTGGGAGGCAGGACCGTCTACGGCGGCGGAGGCATCATCCCGGACGTTTTCGTGCCTGTGGACACCACAAGGGCCACGAAATTCTACATCGCCTGCAACAAGAAAGCCACAGCTATGCGGTTCGCTTCCGCGATGGCGGACAAGTACCGCGGCACGCTCTCGCAGATCGAGGACTACGATCTGCTCAGCAGGACTCTGGACAAGATGGACCTGCCTGCGGCCTTCCGTGAATATGCCAGAGCGAAGGACGGGATCACCTGCACGCAAAAAGAATGGGAAGAGACTGATGAATATCTCCTCCCACAGCTCCGAGCCCTGATCGGACGCTATTCCAAACTCGGTGACAACGCTTTCTACAAGATGTACCTCAACGTGGACCCTGTCCTGAAGAAAGCTATTGAATCGGGCTCACGTAGTCTTTGACATCCTGCGCGCTGACAGGATTGCCTCCCAGAATCATAAGACGCTCCACGACATTGCGGAGCTCACGGATGTTTCCCGTCCAGGACTTCTCCTGAAGCATCGCGATGGCTTCCGGCGAGAAAGCCTTGGCCGGCATTCCGGACTCCGAACTGATCTGGCCGGCGAAATATTCAGTGAGCAGCGGAATGTCGGATTTCCTCTCGTCGAGCGAAGGCACCTTGATGACGATGACGCTGAGGCGGTGGTAGAGGTCCTCCCTGAAGTTGCCTTTCGCTATCTCTTCCTGCAGATTCTTGTTGGTGGCAGCCACCACCCTCACGTCGACGGTGATGTCCTTGTCGCTGCCGACTCTTGAGAGTTTCTTCTCCTGCAGCACCCTGAGGACTTTCGCCTGGGCGGCGAGGCTCATGTCTCCGATCTCGTCAAGGAAAAGGGTGCCGCCGTCGGCCTGCTCGAATTTACCCTTGTGCTGCTTGACCGCCGAGGTGAAAGCTCCCTTCTCGTG
>CAVJKE010000314.1:0-2235 GCA_963649695.1 bacterium | reverse complement strand
ATTAGCCTATTTTATTTGATCTATTTCTGGTTGGCAACAAATATGACGGAGAACCAGAAATATCGACCAGACGTTTGCTGTTTTGCCTCACCCTCAGGCAGTTATCTGCCACGGGTTAAAACACCCGAAGCGAAAGAGTCCGGGAGCGGCTGCCCGGGAAGATGTGTAGTCTCCGGGCAGAGGATGTCATCGGCCCTGCCAGCCGCCCTGGCCGGGCTTCCAACCTCCCATCCCACCGTTGTAATTGCTGGTGGTGACCATTGAAGAGACGGTCAGGGAAGCCAATGTGCTGCCGCCGCTGACCGTGGCGTCAGTGACATAGCCGCAGAAGTCTGTCCCGCCGGAGACGCTGGCCCCGGTGCTGATAGTGTATGCGTTCCCTTTTGTCATCTTTGGAGAGGACAGAAGCAAGGTATATCCCTGCTGCCTGTAGTCGCGCGGCACGTTGAAGGCAAGAATATTGCCGCCTTCGGCATCCGTCACCGTGATGTATTGTCCGCAGGATATGCTGTTTCCGCCCACGATGACAGTCGGCTGCGTGCATACCCGTTCAGTCGGCGTGGATGTGGATCCACCTATGCCTATCAAGGTGCCGCCCGTCACTGTGAATGTGTTCTCATCGCAGTCGAAGCCTCCTTCCGGGACAACGGTCCCGCAAGCTATGACCAGACCACCGCTGATTGTCAATGAGGAATTCGAGTCGATGCCGTCATTGTCGGTACTCATCGCGAAGACATTGCCGCCGCTTACGGTCAGCGCTCCGGCTGAGTTGATCGCGTCATCATAGCAATAGACCTTGATGTCGCCGCCCGAAATGTCCAGCGTGGACTTGCTCTCGACACCCTCTGAACCTTCGCCGCCGGTACACCGCACCATAATGTCGCCTCCGTTGATATTCATCGCCCCCTCGCTTCTCAAGCCTTTGGGAGACGTATCCAGTTTACCATAGACATACTGCGTGCCTGTTGTGACGATCTGGATGGCACCGCCGTTGACGGTCAGGCTCTTGTCGACGTTGACTCCCTTGCCGCCTCGTCCCGTGCTCTTGCAGAGCAAAGTGCCTCCGTTCATCACGAATATGCTGTCAGTTTTCACTCCGGCGCATCCGCTTACATCCGCTCCGTCTTCATCGAGTTCTCCGTCGCCGGTAGTGATGACGGTGGTTCGGCCGCCGTCTATACGGATCAAGCCGTCGCAGCTCAACCCCTTGGCAGCCGCCGCGGAAGTCTCCGCATTGATGACACCGCCATTTATGAATATCCCGTCATTCGCTTTGATGGCATTGCCGGCTGAAGCCTTGACATAGATATTGTTGCCAGGGCGGAATCTGATGTAGTCGTCGCTCCGTATGCCCGCCTTGCAGTTGCCGTACACCTCCAGCGTTCCCTTGCCCGAGAACAGCATCTTGCCTTCACTGAAGAAGCAGGCCTTCATATCCTCGCCGTCGATGGCATCGCTATATTCAGTGCCGTCGGTGAGCGTATTGACCGTACCTTCCGCCAGCACTATGTAAGCGCGCTTACCGCTCTGGACGTTGATGGCCGGTCCGTCCGGGTTGGTGATGTCCACTCCGTTCAGTTTCAGCTCGAACTTCTTTTCGCTGTAGATTTTCAGGAAGCCGTCGGAAGTGGAGCCGGTCACGGTGAGGCACACTTTCTTTGCCGTGGAATTGACAACCACATCCGCACCGTTGATCGTCACGGTCACACCGTCAATGTCCCCCGACACAGTTGCGGAAGCACCGCTGAAGGCAATGTCCAGGTTGCTGGAGAAAGTGTTGTTTTCGATATAGTCTTCAGCCTCGTCACCTTCTGTCGGAACGGTCTCCGTCTCGGTCAAAGCCGTCCTGTCTATCGTTATGTCGAATGCGGTAAGTCCTGAAATGGCACTCGGATAGGTGACCGCATCGCCGTCTCCGGGATTGTCTTCAGGGTCATCGAGGCTTGAAGAACAAGCTGTCATCACAATAGTAAGCACAGTCATCGCCAGCAGAATCTTTTGTCCGGCAAAAGCAGAAATCTTAATCATATGTTTTCAGATTTATGAAACCGGAGCGCAGGATATCTAAAACTATGCCATTTCAGTCCGGGTGCCCGGCCAGACCCTCGTTGCTCCGCTTCACATTAAGGCAGGTATCCGCCACGGACATCTGATTATTTCGTATCCCGAAATTGATTATCCGCAACGATACCCAATATGGTGTAGCCTAAGCCCCGACGCAGATTTGTTCGGAAA
>CAVJKE010000313.1:0-2238 GCA_963649695.1 bacterium | reverse complement strand
GAACTCGCCCAACAACTTCAGGCTCAACGGAGAAGCCATCATCGTCCACGGGACGGACGGGAAACCGATCAAGGCCCGCAACAAGACCCAGCAGGAGATGGTCAAGGCCTATTTCGACAGCGATCTGGTCTTCGCCGTCGGCCCTGCCGGCACCGGCAAGACCTACATCGCCATCGCACTGGCTGTCAGGGCGTTGAAGAACCGCGAGGTCAAGAGAATCATACTCACGAGGCCGGCGGTCGAGGCCGGGGAACGGCTGGGATTCCTGCCGGGAGACCTGAAGGATAAGCTTGACCCGTACCTCCAGCCGCTCTACGACGCTCTCGGCGACATGGTCCCTGTCAAGAAACTCCAGGAATTCATGTCCGACGGAACGATCCAGATAGCCCCTCTGGCCTACATGCGAGGCCGCACCCTCGACCGCGCCTGCGTGATCCTGGACGAGGCTCAGAACACCAACCTGGCGCAACTGAAGATGTTCCTGACCCGTATGGGAGCCAACGCCAAGTTCATCGTGACCGGTGACGCGACGCAGGTCGACCTGCCGAACAAGGAAGATTCAGGACTGCTGAAAGGCATCAGGCTGATCAAGGACATAAAGGGTGTCAGCACCATCTTCTTCTCCAACGAGGACATCGTCCGCCACCCTCTGGTCAGCAAGATCGTCAAGGCCTTCGACCGCAAGGAGGCCGAGGACTCGGCTTCAGCGCCGGACAAGGCCACGGACCAGGCCCCGTCTCAAGATCAGGATAAGGTCCGGGACTAAGCCGGGGTAAGAACCAAGGTCAGATCCCGTCGGGGCAGGAAAGCGTCCTTCCACGCTGAGTGACAACGGGAATATTCATAAACAAAGGGGGCGGCTGGTGAGCCGTCCCCTTTTCGCTTATATTCAACGGAGGCTTACGCCTCACGCTTTGATTAGTTGTTCAGAATGGCGTTGTACTTCTCGTAACCGTCCATATACTTCTGGTCCTGGTCACGGAAACGATAGTAAACCTGCTTCAGGTACTCGGCCACTGTAGACTTGATGGCAGCGTCCTCGCAGACAACATAAGCCTTCTCGAACGGATCGATGCACTGCTTCAGAGTCACCTCGAACTCCTGGGTAAGAGCGTAGTACTTGGCGTCGTCGGTCTCGGTGGAAGCCTTCTCCTGCAGCTCGAGAGCCTTCTCGTAGTACATCTGGCCCTTGCCGATGTAAGCGTAGACATATTTAGGATCCTTGGCGGCAGACTCATCGTAAGAGGCGGCGGCCTTCTCGAGATCGCCAAGCTGCTTGTAGGCCTGACCTTCAACATAGTAGAGTGAAGCGTTGTCAGGAGACGTGCTCTTGGCCTGGTTCAGAAGCTCGAAGAGCCTGTCAGTGCCCTCGCCGCTGGCCATGTAGTAGTTGATGAGTCCGAAGACGATGCTCTCGCTGGTAGGGAACTTGGCGAAACCCTGCTCAAGATATTCCTTCGCGGCAGTCTTTCCAGCGGCTGTGGTGTCGATGTGGGACACGCAGTCGGAAAGTTTGGCGAAGACCTCACCGCCATCAGCGAAGTAATTGTAGTCAAGGCACTTGTCGAAGAGCGGCTTTGCCTTGGCATAGTCACTGAGACTCCAGCTGGTGAACGCGGCGTTGTAAAGCGAGTTGGTGTCGATTTTCTCGCAAGGCTTCTGGGTAGAGGCCTCGTAAGCTTCCTCGAAGAGGCTCTGGGCCTTCTTCACGTCACCGAGAGTGTAGGCGGTGTACGCATCCTCGGAGAGCTTCTTGCTGATGGTCTCGATGCCTTCCTTGATGTCCTTCAGCTTGCTGCCTTTGGTGTCAAGCTCATAAGCCCTGCCGTAAGCGGTGAGGGCCTCTGAAAGGGCGTTCTCGACAACAGGCTTGGTGACCTCGATGATGGCGAGCTGGCCGGAAGTGTTGAAATAGATGTTCTTGTCCTCGAAAACCTGCTTGGTGTATTGCTGGCCTCCAAGGGTCACAGCCTCTACAGAAGAAGGTTTCTCGCTGCCCATGGAAAGCATAAGAGCCTGCTGGTCAGCGCCGAGCCAAACATTGCTGCTTGGCTGGTTGTAGGCGTCGAGGCACTTCTGGGCAAGGTTGATCCAAGTAGCCACCTTGATGGCTTTCTTCTCGTTCTGAGTGGCTGCACGGGCGCTTTCAACCGCCTTCGCGGCTGAAGCTGCGTTAGACTGGGCATCCGCTACCTGGAAGGAAGCGAGCAATGCCAAAACAATCAATGTCTTTTTCAT
>CAVJKE010000312.1:0-2240 GCA_963649695.1 bacterium | reverse complement strand
CCACGATGGCCGCCACCGCCGAGAGGATCAGGGAAAATTTGGTTATGGTTTTCATGCCTGTAAATATTGAATAGTCAGTTGTATAAACTCAAAAAGCCACGGATTTACAAATATAACAAAAAAATCGACAGTCAAGCCGTCTGCGATGAAAAGATAAAAAATGGCTCAATTGGTTTTCACAGAGAAAGGCTTTCCGCACTCCGGCCTCCGGGCCAAGGTCTGTAAATATCTCAGTCCGGGTCGGAGGGGGATTCCGTAGTGAGAGGGTCAGTCGCGGGCCTTGAGCCAGACTTCCATAGGACCTGCGCCGCGGTGGTTCCAGGCGTAGTAGGGGATCAGGGTGAGCCGGCCGGTCTTGATGACATTGACACCGCACAGAAGGTCTGGAGACCAGCTTACTGAAAGCGGGTCGTTCGGAGAAACGGTGGCCTCAAGCGGATCAACCTCGTTGTCAGGCCATTCGGCGCAATAGACGATCGGCCCGCATTCTACGGCGAGACGGCCTCTGTCGGCCTCCACGGCCTCGTTGGCCATCACGAACCGAGGAACCATATTCAGTGACAGGGAGACCTCATCGCCTTCCTTCCATTTGCGGCTGATGCTGAGGTAGCCTTTTTCGATGGAGGCTTCGACAGGTTCTCCGTTGACCTTCGCGCTCCAGCCGTCCGACAACCTGCCGCCGGATGTGTCAGCGAACGCATATAGGTCGCTCGGCACGACCTCGCCCTGCGCCCAGCCGGGTATACGCAGTTTCAGAGTGAATTCGCCGGCCTCGTCGCGCAGGATCCTGACAGCGATTTCGCCGGACCACGGGTACGATGTCCGCTGCGAGATCTGCACCTCCTTGCCGGCGATGCTGTGGGTCATCGTGTTGGACATATAGAGATTGACGTAGAGATTCATACCGTCAACCGCATAGACATAACCCGGAACCGACGGGATGAACCGGCAGATGTTCGACGGGCAGCAGGCGCAGCCGAACCACGGCTGTCGCTGATGCCGCCCGTCCGACTCGAGAGGGTTGGGGTAGAAGAACGCTCCTCCGTCCAGCGAGACCCCCGACAGCAGTCCGTTGTAGAGAGTTCTCTCCAGCACATCGTAGTACTTCGCTTCGCCGTGCAGCAGGAACATCCTGTAGGCCGTGTAGACGTTGCCGATGGCCGCGCAGGTCTCGCAGTAGGATGTCATGTTCGGCAGCTCGTAATTCTCACCGAACGCCTCACCGTCGTACCTCGAGCCTACTCCGCCCGTGATGTAGAGCTTCTTGGAGACGATGTTCTCCCAGATTCTGTCGATGGTCTCGATGTATTCCTTGTCGCCCGTCAGCGCCGCCACATCGGCGATGCCCGAGTACATATATTCAGCCCTGACGGCGTGTCCTACGGCCTCATCTTGCTGGTTTATAGGAATATGCGACTGGTAGTAGATGTTCCTGTTGGATGTGTGGCCGCGCCTGTCGAGAAAGTATTTCGCTTGGTCGAGATATTTCCTGTCGCCGGTCACAAGGTAGAGTTTGGCGAGCGCCATCTCGGCTATCTGGTGTCCCGGGACCTTGTCCAGCTGTCCTTTGCCCGGGCCGATTTCCCGGCAGACGCAGTCGGCGTAGCGGATGGCTATTTCGAGAAAGTTCCGTTTGCCAGTGGCCTGATAGTAGGCCACCGCACCTTCGATCATATGGCCGAGATTGTAGAACTCGTGGCTGAGGTCCTCGACTTCCGACCATCTTTCAGGCCCGGCCCATTCGTGAGGATGCCACGGATTCATCTGGCGTGCGGTGTTGAGGTAGCCGTCCGGCATCTGCGCCGCTGCGACTATGGCCACCACGCTGTCGATGTAGGCCTCCATCTTCGGGTCAGGGTAGGTCTGTAACGTGTAGGCGGCGCCTTCAATGGTCTTGTAGACGTCGGTGTCGTCGAACGGGTAGCCTCCGATGTGGTAGGTTGAGTCCGGGGTCAACGCTCGGACGAAATTGTCGTAGCGGCCGGTCTCCTCGCATTTGCTGAACGCCAGCGGAATCGTAACCTCTCTGCTTGCCCGGAGCCGCTGTCCCCAGAAAGAGTCGTCCACCTTGACATCAGTGAACGGCACTGGCTCAATCGGATACGGCACAAAAGCCGTTTTCTTCTCTTTAGAGCAGGAAATCACCGCGAGTGCGGCTATGACCGTAAGCAATCTTTTCACGAATATCCTATTTTACGTACTCGATCTTGATGTCGTAGGTCCACTGGGTGTAGTAGAGA
>CAVJKE010000311.1:0-2242 GCA_963649695.1 bacterium | reverse complement strand
GGAATCTGATCCTCGGGTCAGGCAAAAAAGAGTCTTCAGATGCAGAATAACATTCCACGGCCCGGACAGGGCGGCATATTCCTGCGCCATCCTTTGATGACGGTCTTCGCGTTCACCATAGTCTGCCTTTTTCCGGTGATGCTGATGAGGGATTTCACAACCTCGAACGAACTGAGGTACCTCAGCATCGCTGACGAGGCCATCGCGAACGGCCACATATTCGCTTTCTTCAACCACGGAATCCCCTACGCCGACAAGCCGCCGCTCTATTTATGGATAGTGATGCTGTGCAAATCGCTGTTCGGCAGCCACAGCTGCCTGGCGCTTTCGATGTTCTCCCTCATTCCGGCTTTCATCATCGTCCGGACTATGGACAGATGGGTGATGAAAGGCCGTCCGGCGATGGACAGGATGGCTCTGGCAGGGATGACCCTCACGTGCGTGATGTTCCTCGGGACGATGATAGTGCTGAGGATGGACATGCTGATGACAATGTTCATCGTGCTGGCTCTTGAGACATTCTACCGGATGTACAGCGGAGAAGGCGTCCGGAAGTCCGACCCGTGGATGCTTCCGGTCTGGATATTCTTCGCCCTCTTCACGAAAGGGCCTGTCGGTCTGCTGATGCCGCCGCTGTCCATCGCTGTCTTCCTTGCCGTCCGACACGACTGGAAAGGCTTCGGCAAGTACCTTGGATTCAAGACCTGGGGTACGATCGCCGCTCTCGCCGCCGTCTGGTTATCCTGCGTCTGGACGGAAGGAGGTAAAGAGTACATCGACAATCTTCTCATCCACCAGACTGTCGGAAGAGCCGTGAACGCCTTCACCCATGCGAAACCTTTCTGGTTCTATCTTGTGGCCATTCTGTGGAGTCTGGCGCCATACAGCCTGCTGCTCATCGGTTCGTTCGCGGCATCTCTGCTGCCTGCGGACAAGAGACCGGATGCCGCATCGCCTTCGGACCAGGAAAACTCCGGACGGAAACGGTCAGACCTTGAAGTCCTGTTCCTTTGCACGATAATCTCCACGATAGTGATGCTGTCTTCGTTCAGCTCCAAGCTGCCGATCTACCTTGTGCCGGTCTTCCCGTTCTGCGTCTATCTGTTTCCGATTGTGCGGAACCGCATAGGAGAACGAGGCTGGATGCGCTGGAGCGTCGGAATCTTCTCTATCCTGTTCAGTGTCATAGGATTTGCCGCTCTGGCCATCCTGTCGGGAATCGTCAGCATCCCGGCGCTGGATGAAGTGTTCAATGAATATCCCTTCGTCCGCGAAGGCCCGGCTGTCAACGGAATCATCCTGATGACATTGGCGAATGTCCTTGGAACAATATTCCTGATCAGACGGAAGGCCTGGAACATCCCTGTTCTGCTTCTTGTGGCAGGGCTGTTCCTGGCAGTGTTCTCAGCGTCCGCGCTCACAAAGGAAATCAACCCGCTGATCGGTTACAAAGCCATCTGCGATGAAGTTCCTGAAGGAATGGAAGTGGCCACAGTCTATCTGCACAGACCGGAGAATATGGATGTCTATCTTGGCCGGGAGATCACCGATTACGCCAAGGACAGCGACAGGCTTTCAAAAGACCTCTCGGAGTCAAGTACACCGACCGTGGTCATCACCAAGGAATCGAAACTCGAAGATGATTCCGTTCTCAAAAGCATATTTGAGGGACGCACGACCCGCAAGGCCGGACCATATCTGCTGACAGTGGTGGACAACAGATAAAAGCCTGTACCGGCCGAAGTTTTCCCGCAGATCAAGAGAGCTTCTTCAGGACGGTTATTCTTTTTTCAGCGTCACGCTCGGGTTCTCGGTGGCGGCGCGGTAGCAGCGGGCGGTCACAACGAGGGCGGTGATCAGCAGCACGGCCACGAGAGCCACGGCGAACACCCAGACATAGACAGGGATCCTGTAGGCGAAGCCGGAAAGATAGCGGTTGACGATCCACCAGCTCAGCGGCACCGCGAGGATGAAGCAGACCACGACTATCCTTGCGAACTCCTCGTTGAACATCTTCAGGATTTCGCCTACCGTGGCTCCGTTCACACGCCTCACACCGATTTCCTTGCGGCGGTATTCAGTCTCGAACATCACGAGGCCGAACACTCCCATCAGCGAGATGATGATGGCCAGCAAAGTGAAGAGGACGATCAGACGCGAGAAATTCGTCTCGGTCTCGTACTGCCTCTGGAGTTTCTTGTCAAAGAGCTGAACGTCAAGACTTTCCTTGTCGACAGTCGGG
>CAVJKE010000310.1:0-2264 GCA_963649695.1 bacterium | reverse complement strand
CTGCTGTACACCCTCTCCTGAGACATCTCGGACAATTGAGGATCCTGCACCTTTCTTTGCTATCTTATCACCCTCATCAAGCATGACGATGCCACACTGTGCTGCAGGAATATCATAATTACATGAGCGAAGAAGCCCGACGATACAATCCTCGACATCAGAACCGACATATCCTGATTCGGTAATCTTAGTACAATCCTGTATGTAGCAAGGCACTTCAAGAAGTTTTGCTATAGTCTTGACAAGCAATGTTTTACCACAACCTGTACTACCAAGAAGAATAATGTTGGACTTGTCAAGTTCCACCTCGCTCGGAGACATAAGATTGAATGGCACCTTTTTATAATGGTTATAAACCGCTACGGAGAGTATCTTTTTCGCTTCATCCTGCCCGATTACATACTGATCAAGGTAATCCTTAATCTGATCAGGACGGAGAAGGTTAATCTGTCGTGTTTCTGTTTTTACTTTTTTCCCTGTTGTCGCTTTTGTTTCTGCCATATTCATTTTTTTTGAGAACTATATTCAATGGTTATTGATCTTATGATGGCGGTGTGAATATATTCAAATTTGCCATCCCGCCCAAAACGTTTTTCAAAGCGCTCATTTCCCGAGTCATCCGTTATTATATACCATAATTGATCTCAAGTCTTTCTTCTCTTTCCAACTATATATGCCGAGTACCGCCGTGAATGGGTTTCGGCTTTACGCTTCATCCCTGCCCCTTGCTCCGTCACAGCCGTGACGGGAAATTTTTTATAGAATGAAAGATTTTGATTACATTTGGAAGTTAAATCGGAAGAAACGACAGGAACCGTTATAAAACAGTCCTGAATGGGAACAAAGAACATGAAAAGAATCCTTATCCTCGCCGCCGTTCTGGTGGCCGGCCTGACCGCGGTGTCCTGCGGATCGGGCGTCCAGCGTCCTCAAGGCGCGGACTATGAGATGAACTACACCGTCGGCGACGTCTCCTTCGAGATGGTCAAGATCCCGGCCGCATACTTCACGATGGGCATCTCCTCCGACAACCGCAGGAAGGTGACAGGAGGCGTGGCCCACGAAGTCGCCCTCGACGGCTACGTGATCAGCGCCAAGCCTGTGTCACAGGCTCTCTGGACGGCTGTGATGGGCTCCAATCCAAGTTCAGTACAGTCACCGGAAGCCCCGGTGGACATGGTCTCCTGGGCGGATGTCCAGAAATTCATCGGTAAACTGAACAAGGCCACCGGCAAGATATTCATTCTTCCGACCGAGGCTCAGTGGGAGTATGCCGCCGCCGTCAAGGGGGGCAAGGATTTTTCCGCCGTGGCTGAATGGTGCCTTGACTGCTACGCCGACGTGCCTGACGGCGCGGATCCGGATGCTTTCTTCCAGCCGATGGAACTCGTCAGAAATCCTGAATGCACCTCGAAGTCTGACGGAAAGGTCGTCAGGACTATGCTTGAGAGGCTTTCCCTCGAGCAGCACACCCGCAAGGCCAAATGCGGCTTCAGGCTCGCCCAGCCGACCGGAGAGGTTCTTTCCGAAGAGGTCATCGCTACCATCGACGGAGCCGGCGCGGCACGTGAGAAGGTCAACGCCACCGAAGGCAAGAACGAGGAGTTCACGGTTGGCGGCGTGACATTCAAAATGATGAAGGTTAAAGGCGGTCAGTTCCGTATGGGCTTCACCGCGGACGACTGCCCGTTCTCGGCTTTCGCCATTCCTGACAATGAGACCCCTGCCCACAATGTGACCGTCGACGACTTCGCCATCGGCGAGACCGAGGTCACCGTGGCTCTCTGGAACGCCGTGATGGGAAGCCTGCCTTACCTCAACGACCTTGAGACTCCGGACCGCGCGGTCGGCAACGTCTCCTGGTACAACTGCCAGACCTTCATCGCAAGACTGAACGAAATGACCGGCCGCAAGTTCCGTCTTCCTACGGAGGCGGAGTGGGAATATGCCGCCAGAGGTGGCCAGAAGTCACGCCACTACGGCTTCAGCGGATCCAACCAGTATGACGCCATGTGGTTTGTAGGCAACGCCGCCTCTGAGGTGCAGAATGTCGGGAAGAAGATTGCCAACGAACTCGGTCTCCACGACATGAGCGGCAACGTCTGGGAATGGTGCTACGACCGTGCCGGAGACTACACGGCCGACGACCAGGTCAACCCTGTGGGCGCTGCCGAAGGCAACACCAGGATCCTCAGGGGAGGAAGCTGCGCAAGCCGCTGGGACGCCTGCCGCATCACCAACAGGTCCTATATGCCTGCCAAGAA
>CAVJKE010000309.1:0-2278 GCA_963649695.1 bacterium | reverse complement strand
CCCCTAAATCCCCTTCCTCGGGAAGGGGACTTGCTCCGTCACTGCCGTGACGGGAGGTAAGGTGTTTTGTAATAACGGAATAGTGGCAATATGCCTGTGGAAAAGACCTTCAGCCGCCGCAGACTACAGTTCTTCGAGTTCGGAGATCCAGAGGCGGACCTGCGCGTCGGAAGGCATACGCCAGTCGCCGCGCGGCGAGAAGCTCACAAGACTGATCTTCGGGCCGTCAGGCATGCAGGAACGCTTGAACTGCTGGCTGAAGAACCTCCAGTAGAACTTCTTGAGCCACTTCAGGATGGTCTGGTCATCGTAAGTGCCGCAGTCCTCCCCGGCCGGCTTCCCGGCGGCGGCATCCTGCTCTCTCTGGTCGATGAAGGCCCGGCAGGCAAGACTGTAGATCTTCTTCGGCGAGTAGCCGTAGCGCATAAAGTTGTAGATGAAGAAGTCGTGCAGTTCGTAAGGACCGATGAGATCCTCGGTCTTCTGCTTGATCTCTCCTTTTGAGTCGGCCGGTTTAAGTTCCGGGCTGATAGGCGTTTCCGTGACATCGATGAGGATCTCGGCGGCGGATCTGCGTCCCGGTTCGGCAGGGGCGTTGAACACGTTTCTGGCGGCCCAGCGGACAAGGTACTTGATCAGTGTCTTCGGCACGGATGCGTTGACCCCGTACATCGACATATGGTCTCCGTTGTAGGTGCACCATCCCAGAGCCAGTTCCGACAGGTCGCCCGTGCCGATCACAAGGCCGTTTTCCTGGTTCGCCGTGTCCATCAGGATCTGGGTTCTTTCCCTCGCCTGGGCGTTCTCGTAGGTCGAATCCATCACTGTCGGGTCGTGGCCGATGTCCTTGAAATGCTGCTCCACGGCAGGCACGACAGAAATCTCCTTCGTGGTCACACCGAGAATCTCCATCAGGTCGACCGCGTTGGATTTTGTCCTCGTGGTCGTTCCGAGTCCCGGCATCGTGATGCCGATGACATTCTTGCGAGGAATACCCAGCCGGTCGAAGGCCATTACCGTCACGATCAGGGCCAGGGTGCTGTCCAAGCCCCCGGATATTCCAAGAACGGCCGTCTTGCAGCCTATGTGTTCCAGTCTCGCGACAAGGCCGGTGGTCTGGATCTGCAGGATCTCCTTGCTGCGCTCGTCGATCTCGGCCTGGTTGCCCTCCGGCAGGAAAGGATGCGGCTCCACATAGCGGTGGAGAACCCTCTCGAAGTCAGTCGGGGCCGCCGGCCCGAGGTCGTAGTAGGAGTAGAGGTTTGAATATTCACAGGCGGAGGTCCCGTCTGGTGTCATTCCGCGGAAGGAGTTCTTCTTCTGGCGCAGCACGTTGAGCCTCTCGATGTCGAGGTCGGCCGTGATCATCGTGTCGTGGAGCTGGAACCGCTCGTTCTCCGCGATGATCTCGCCGTTTTCGCAGATGATCGACGAGCCGCCGTAGACAGTGTCCATCGTGGACTCTCCGTAGCCGGAGGAACAGTAGATGTAGCCCGAGACCGTGCGGCCTGACTGGTTGGCCAGCAGTTCCTTACGCTGCTGGTGCTTCGTCATCACCTCGTTCGAGGCGGAGATGTTGACGATGATCTGCGCCCCTGAAGGAGCGAGGAAGGAGGACGGAGGAATAGGTGTCCAGAAGTCCTCGCAGATCTCTATGCCGAACGTGGCCTGGCCAACGGTGAAGAGCAGGTTGGGGGAGATGTTGCATTTCTGCCCGCAGTACTTGATGACCGACTCGAAACCGTCTCTGTAGTAGTTCTTTCCGTCGTCGACGAAGCGGCCGGTCGAAGAGTTTCCCGGGCCGAGGAAATCAGCTCCCGAGGCGAACCAGCGGCCCTCGTCGAACTCGGCGTAGGTCGGGAGGTAGATTTTCGGCACTATGCCCTTGAGGCCTCCGTTCCTGATCGTCAGGGCGCAGTTGTAGAGCCTTCCGCGGAAACGCACGGGCGCTCCTATGACCACGGTCACGTGCTTGCCTCTGGTGAAATTGATTATCCTGCCGACGGCCTCCTCCGACTTTGTCAGCAGAAGGTTCTGCCCGAAAAGGTCAAGGCAGGTGTAGCCTGTCACCGAAAGTTCCGGGAACACCACCAGCGAGGCCTGCCCGTTTTCCGCCTTCTCGATCAGGCGGCAGATTGATTCGGCGTTGTGGTCCACGTCCGCCACCTTCACTCTCGGTACTGCGGCCGCGACCCTGAAGAATCCAAGATCCATTTTTTTATGAATATTTACGAATATTTAATTCTTTGAATATTAATATTTAAGCATTGGCCGGGTC
>CAVJKE010000308.1:0-2279 GCA_963649695.1 bacterium | reverse complement strand
GTGATGAAGGTGGAGACGAAGAGGGCGACGAGGATCACCAGCCAGATTACGAAGAGGATGAGGCCGGGATGCCATTTCGGGGACTTGAGGCCGAAGATCAGCATCACGCCGGCGTAGATCATTATGAAGAGCGGAATCGCTGCCACAAGCACGGCGGCAAGCACGACCAGCGGAGCGGTGATGAAAGCCATCACCTCAGGCGGAGCCTCCACGAAAAGTTCCTCGATGAACTTGTTGTAGAAGAAACTGTTGCCAAGGATCTCTCCGCCCCAGCAGAACGAGCAGAGGAACGCCACGCCGGCGACTCCGGCAAGAAGAAGCACGGCGCCGGCAAAGACAGACAGCACTCTGCCGACATTCTTCCAAGTCTGTGAGTCCTTCGGTTTCACATCGTCACGGGAAGTGCTGCGGACCCTCGCGCTGATGTCATCGACTGTACCGCCCTCGCCCCTGAGTTCGTCACGCTGGCGGACAGTCTTGACAGCCGGCATACAGATCCAGAGGACGATGTAGGCCATAAGCGGGAATAGGCAGAATGGAGAAAAAGGCACAAAACAAAGAAACAGCAGAGACAGAAGGACGAACGCGATCCTGAACAGAGCCGTGTCGACATTCAGATAAGTGGCGAGACCGCTGCAGACTCCTGCCAGTTTACCGTTGGCGGGGTCCCTGTAAAGCCTCCTGCGAGGCTTAGGACCTGCACCGGACCGCTTCCCGGCAGGGTTTTCAGAAGTCCCGGCAGTCCTCCCGGCCGAGGCGCCGGCGCTTTCCTCTTCGATGACCTCCGGCCTTCCTAGCACGGAGACCACATCATTGACGACGGCGAGGGTCACGACCCCTCCCCTGCCACTTCTCTCGATGAGCAGCTCGGCCATCCTCTCCTCGATGCCCTCCATGACCTCCGAACCGCTTTCCTTTCCTGAATAGAAAGCCTCCAGCTGGTCAAGATATTCCTTGGCGGCAAGGCTGGCGTTGTCCTCGAAAGAGAACACATAGCCGCCTATGCTTGCATATTCAACCTGTTTCATCCTCTGATTTTTTTGATGGTTTCGACGATTTCCTGCCAGGCCTGGTCCATCTCGCCGAGCAGCTGGCGGCCTTTCTCCGTGATGCAGTAATATTTCCGAGGAGGCCCCTGCGTGGATTCCTCCCAGCGGTAGGAAAGTAGTCCCTGGTTCTTCTGACGGATCAGAAGAGGGTAGAGAGTGCCCTCGACCACGATCATGTCCGCGGCCTTCAGGTCTTCCAGAATCGCGGAAGCGTAGGCCTCCTTGCGGGCGAGAATGCTGAGTATGCAATATTCAAGCACCCCTTTGCGCATCTGGGAACGCACATTTTCAGCACTATTTTCCATAAGCGTCCTTTTTTTGGCTGAATCTCGCCATGTTCCCGGCCGTAGGTTCAAGGCCTCTCATCAAACACTTGTCCGCAGGTGTCTTGGCCAGCGGAACGACAATCCAGAGAACGATGTAGACCAGAAGGCCCGTTCCCCACAGCAGGATGGCGAGCAGCGAGATGACCCGCACCAGAACTATGTCCACATTCAGGAAAGCAGACAGTCCGCCGCAGACTCCGCCGACCTTCTTGTTGTCAGGGTCGCGGTACAGTCTTCTGCGGGCTTCTCCCTGGACTCCGTTGTAGGTAAAATCCATTCCTTCTCCGAACTTCGGTCCGGACTGGTTATCCTCGGTTCCGCACTCCCCTTCCGGCCCGGCGGACTCCGGTTCCTTCGAGCCATCCGGCATTCCGAGCTGCTCGACCACCTTCGTGACAAGGGCAAGGTCGACCACACGGTAGGAGGCTCCTCCCGTACCCTGGTCGAAGAGTTCCGCGATGCGGTTCTCAAGATCCGTCATAACCTCTTCCCCGGCAGACTGCGTTTCGCGGTCGAGGCGGGCTTTGAAGTGATCGAAATAGGCGGAGAGTCTTGCGTAAGCATCCTCATCCAGAGAGAAGCTTTTGCCGCCGACACTGACATTCACAACTTTTTTCATTTCGGTAATATCTTGTTTATCAATCATATTCATCAATCTCAAGTCTTCCGGCACTCGCCGTAACCTTGCTTTGCAATTAATCTTACGATGCAAAGATATAAATAAAATAGAATACCTTGCAAGACAAGGTACTAAATTTTTGAAAAATTCTTTCCACCACCGGAAACCCGCTCAACAAAAAAGGATTTTTGTCGTAACTTAGCAGTCTAAGTTTTGCTTATGTGAAACGCCTTATCTCCCGTCACGGCAGTGACGGAGCAAGTCCCTCCCCCGAGGGGAGGGATT
>CAVJKE010000307.1:0-2312 GCA_963649695.1 bacterium | reverse complement strand
CGTCTCGGCAGGGAAGCCGGAGACGAATCTTCCGAGCCTGTCGATCAGGTAAAGCTGCGAACCGGCGGCGAACAGGAACTGGATCTTGCCGTTGTTGTAGTAGTCTATGTTCTGCACATAGCCGCAGATCTTGGATTTGAACGGAACTCCCCAGAGATCCTTCCCGGTCTCGTCCTTCAGGCAGATGGACAGGTGGCTGTTCTGGTAGAGGGTGTTGGTCTGGCCTGTGGCGCTGTTCTGGACCTTGAACGGCCCCTGCGGCACGTTCACCGTCGTGTCCCTGCTGGCCTGGGCCGCTGACAGGTTGCCGCTGACCTCGATCCTGTCTACCCTGAGTCCAAGGGTAACTCCTCTCTCGTCGGCGTCCACGCCCAGCATCGCCGGCACGAAGACGGCCCCGTTCAGGACTCTTCTCACTCCCTTGGCCATCAGCGGCTTGAAGTTGGAATCGATGAGGTTCGGCTCCTCGCTCAGCGAGTGGTAGACCAGAGCGTGGCGGTTCTTCTCGTCGCCCGGCATTTCCAGCCGTTCAGCCTTCAGCCTCGCCGCGAGAGTCTCCTGCAGGAAGTCTTTTTCTGAATATGCCTGCACAGCGTCCGTCGACCCTGCCGCTATCCATCCTCCGACTTGAGCGCAGGCACTCTCGTCCTCAGCCTTGAAGGCCTCTCCGAAAAGCGTCGAAGGAAAGCCTGCAGGGCAGACCGCCTCGCCTGCGGCCTTCTTGCCAGGCCGTATTAGAAGGAGCGGGCGGATCTTGTCGCCTATGCGGATGTCCGCCTCCGCTATCTCCTTTATGTCAAGCCTTTGCGCCCATTGCTCGGCGTCGAACCCGAAGTCTTTTTTCTGCGAGCGGAGCAGGGCTTCGTACTTGTCAAGGCTGGCCTTCGAGTCAAGGAAGTCCCTGTGCGCCTTGATGTAAGCCTTGATGCCGCCTATCGGGAGGTCGATGACGAAGACGGTCTCTCCCGGCAAGGCCTCCGCGATTTCAGAACTGCCGGCACCGCTTCCAGTAAGGGTGTTCAGGTAGTAGGACGGATTGTTGTCGTAGAGGATCCGTCCCTTCATCCTGACGTTCCCGCCGTCGCTTTCCTCCAGTGTGAAGGCCGTCCATTCGCCCAGCCCTTTGATGAAGCGCTGCGCCTTGCGGAGTCTGTCGACGAGAAAAGCGCCCAGGACATTGTCAGCGTAGGCGTTGGAGAAGAAGACCACATCGTCTCCCGGCATCGCTGATGCGATCTCCGGGAAGCCTTTGGCCTCCAGGATGTTGTGTCCCTCTTCCATATGCCTGATGGAGGAGTTCACGATTGTCTCCGAAGTCGAGACCAGCACAAGGTCTTCGTGGATTTTCGTCACAAGTCCTGCGGAATCCGCCTCGGCCATAAGGTGGCTCAGGTCCGCAGATGAGTCGGCGATCGCCTTGCCGGCTTCAAGCACCAGAAGCGGCGGAAGATCCTTGCTGTAGTGGACCGAAAGGATGGCCGGGACTCTTTTCAGGCTGCCCGGCTTCAGGTCAGCTATCCTTCCCAGTCTGTCGGAAGCCAGTTCACCGAACACGGTCAGCGAGTCGCCGAGGACCTCGCAGGCCCTGCTGAAGTTTTTGAAACAGAACACGATGGCCGCATCGGACGGGATGGCTTTAAGCAGACCGTGTCTTTGAAGGATCTCCTCCGGATCCGCGGGGACGTTCTCTGACTTGTCCTGCGGAGAATAGAGTTTCACCACAGCCACGGCGATGCCCCCTATGAGTGCCACCGCCAGTGCTATGAGTATGGTCAACGTCTTTCTGTTCATATGTGTCTTGTAAAAAACGGGCGGAAATTATTGCGCCACGAACAGGTAAACGATGTTGCCGACCTGCCTTGCAGGAGCGGAAGTCGAAGCGGAGAACCTTGACAGTCTCGCCGCTCTTATCGCAAAGTCTCTCAGGCATTTGTCGCTGGAGGAGACCTCATCCTGCACCTTTGCGTTCAGCACCTGTCCCGAAGGGTCGACGGTGATGATCACGGTGACGTGTCCTGCTCCGAGGCATCTGTAGGCCGGGATGGACAGCCTGCTCGCCTTGCGCCCGTCCAGTTCGTAGGAGACGACCGACGGGCCTTTGTAGGTCTGGTTCTTCGGAGTCTCTTTCTCCTTGACCGGCTTATCGACGGCGGCGTAGTCCTCGTCAGGCTCGTCAAGTTTGTAGCCGTTCTTGAGGTCACGGGCGAGTTTCTCCGCCTCTTTGTAGAGTTCTTCGGCGTCGGTGTTGCGGTCGTCCTTCAGAGCTTTTCCGCCTCTGTCCACCGCCACATTCTTCACCGGCACACCGCCTG
>CAVJKE010000306.1:0-2313 GCA_963649695.1 bacterium | reverse complement strand
GCCTCGCCGAAGAGGGACGCCGCTGAATTGGCCTCGTCCTGGCTGTAAAGGGTGGCGTAGCGGGTGAGTTCGTCGATGAACAGGTTGCCGCTGCGGCAAGGCAGGAAGAACTGCTTGCGGTTGATTCCGAAGGAGTCGAAGCCTCCTGAATAGGCGAGGCACTCGATGGATTTCCTGCCAAGCGTGGTCCCGAGCCTCTCCACGAAATCAAAGATATCGGCGTAGAGTCCGTTTTCGGTCCTGTTTGAGATGATGGCGTCGGCCACATTGGAACCGAAGCCCTTGATGCCCTTCAGACCGAAACGGATGTTGCCGTCCTTGTTGACGGTGAAATGTGAATATGATTCATTGACATCCGGGTTCAAGACCTTGATTTTGTGAGCCTTGCAGTCGGCGAGAATCTTCTTGATCTCCGGCATGTTGCTCAGGTTGCAGGAGAGGTTGGCGGCGAAGAACTCGGCAGGGTAGTGGCACTTCAGCCAGCCGGTCTGGTAGGAGACCCAGGCGTAGCAGGTGGCGTGCGACTTGTTGAAGGCGTACTGGGCGAACTTCTCCCAGTCCTTCCAGATCTTGTCCAGCATCTTCTCCGGATGGCCGTTCTTCAGACCTCCCTCCATGAACTTGTCCTTGAGCTCGTTCAGGATAGCTATCTGCTTCTTACCCATCGCCTTGCGGAGTTTGTCCGCCTGGCCTTTCGTGAATCCGGCCAGTTTCTGGGACAGAAGCATCACCTGCTCCTGGTAGACGGTCACTCCGTAGGTGTCCTTGAGGAACTCCTCCATCTCCGGGAGGTCATATTCAATAGGCTTCAGGCCGAGTTTCCTGTCCACGAAGTCCGGGATGTAGTCCATAGGCCCCGGGCGGTAGAGGGCGTTCATCGCGATGAGGTCCTCGAAGCGCTCCGGATGCAGTTTCTGGAGCCAGGTCTTCATGCCTTCGGATTCAAACTGGAAGACGCTGTCGGTGTCGCCGCGGCCGTAAAGCTCGTAGGTCGGCTTGTCATCGATAGGAATCGCCTCGATGTCGATGTCTGTCCCGAAGCGTAACTTGATGTTGTCCAGACATTTGTGGATGATGGACAGGGTGTTCAGCCCGAGGAAGTCCATCTTGAGCATTCCGACCTCCTCGATGTAGTGGCCGTCGTACTGCGATGTCCAGACATATTCACCGCTTTCCTTGTCTATGGAAAGGCAGATAGGAATATAGTCGGTCAGGTTGCCTCGTCCGATGATGGTGGCGCAGGCGTGCATTCCCACCTGGCGGATGCAGCCCTCCAGCTGCGCCGCGAATTTCAGGACCTCCTTGACCTGCTCCGAGCCGTTCTGGAGCTCCTCCTTGAACTCCGGCACGAGGCGGTAGCAGTTCTTCAGGGTGATCTTCACGTCAGTGTCCTCGAGACCCTTCTGGAAGGTCTTGACCACGGTTTTCTTCTGTCCCGGGTTGTCCGGGTCGTCGACCTCGACCTCTTTCTCGAAGGCCTTGAAGCCGGGCTTCAGCTCGTCCAGTTTCGGGTTGTAGGCGTACTCCTTCTCGGTCTTCTCGCTGAGGCGGTCAGGCACAAGGCCGGAAAGCCTGTTGGACTCGTCTATCGAGAGGTCGTGGATCCTGGCCACATCCTTGATCGCGCCCTTCGCCAGCATCGTTCCGAAGGTGATGACCCGTGACACGTGGTCCTTGCCGTAGGAATCCTCGACGTACTTGTGGGCGAGGGACAGGTCCTCGAAGTCCACGTCGATATCCGGCATCGAGATTCGGTCAGGGTTGAGGAAACGCTCGAACAGGAGCTGGTATTTGATCGGGTCCAGATTGGTGATGCCCAGACAGTAGGCGACCACTGAACCGGCCGCCGAGCCACGACCCGGGCCGACCATGCTGCCGGCCGCTCGGGAGGCGGCGATGTAGTCCTGCACAATCAGGAAGTAGTCCGGGAAACCCATCCTGCAGATGGTCTTGAGCTCGAAATCAATCCTGTCGGCCTGCTCCTGGTCGAGGACCGGGCCGTAACGTCTGGCCGCTCCCTCGTAGGTTATGTGGCAGAGGTAGGCGACGGATTTGCAGAACTCGTCGCCGCGGTAGTTGCCCTTCTTGTCGCATTTGCCGACCTCGATGACATCCTTGTACTTCTCAAGGTAGGAGTCCAGCTGGTCGAGGAAAGCCTGGTCGATCTGGTACTTGGGCAGCACGTGGTCGCGGTCGATGGAATATTCTTCTACCTTGGAGGCCACTTCAAGGGTGTTCGCCAGCACTTCGGGATGGTCCGGGAAGAGCGCCGCCATCTCCTCCTCGCTCTTGAGGTACTCCTGCTGGGTGTAG
>CAVJKE010000305.1:0-2342 GCA_963649695.1 bacterium | reverse complement strand
TACATTGGTGATGAGGCCGTAGTCCGGCTCGCAGACCTTGACCAGTTTTTCGATGTCGTCGGGGTGGTTGGCCCCCATCTCGATGACGGCAAGCTGGGTCTCCGGATTGATGGACAGGACGGAAAGCGGCACGCCGATGTCGTTGTTAAGATTGCCCTGGGTGGAGGTCACACGGTATTTGGCCGACAGGACTCTGGTGATCAGCTCCTTGGTGGTTGTCTTGCCGTTGGTGCCGGTCAGACCGATGACCGTCAGGCGTTTCCCGTCCACGAAAGTGTTTTCCCTGTGGTGTCTGGCAAGGGCCTGAAGGGCCGCGAGCGTGTCAGGGACGGCTATAATGCCCGGATTTCCTGATGCTGCCGCTGCAGTGCCTTCATCCACGACGGCATAGCGGGCTCCGGCCTCGAGGGCTTTGAGAGCATATTCATTGCCGTCGAAATTCTCGCCTTTCAGGCCGAAGAACATCTCTCCGCCCTTTATCGCACGGCTGTCTGTGGTCACGCTCCCGCATTCCCTGAACGCGGCGTATAATTTATTGATGTCCATATCCTTTGTAAATATTTCAATGAAACGGAGCTATGAAACGGAGCGAAGCGACAAGCCGGCTTCAGCCGGTCGGCCGCTAGGCCGATATTTCCCCCTGACAGGGGGTGCAGGGGGTTCAGATGTGTGTTAAATAACGCCCAGCAGGCGTTATTTAACACCCGTACTTCCCCAGCCACCGGCGCCACGCACGGTCTCGGACAGAGACTCGACATCCTCCCACTCGACCCTCTCGTGACGGGCGACGATCATCTGCGCTATGCGCTCGCCGGGAACGATCTCGAACGGCTCGTTAGAAAGGTTCACCAGAGATGTCTTCAGTTCACCCCTGTAATCAGCGTCCACAGTGCCGGGACTGTTGATCACCGTTATTCCGTGCTTGGTGGCAAGTCCGCTGCGCGGACGCACCTGGGCCTCGTAGCCGACCGGAAGTTCAATGAATATGCCCGTGGGCACAAGTACTCTTTCCAGCGGCTTCAGCACGATAGGCTCTGTTATGTCCGCGCGGAGATCCATCCCCGCCGAAGCCTCCGTGGCATAGGTCGGGTCCGGCCACTGGCTTTTGTTGACTATCTTGACTTTAAGCATATGTCTTAATATTCATAAAAAAAACAAGGCCCCGTCGCTGACGAGGCCTCCGGGATATTCATAAAATCACTTTGCCTCCGCCTTCGCCTCTTCCTTGTCTTTGTCAGGGATGATGAGGTTCAGGATGACGCCGACAACCGACGCCAGACCGATGCCGGCGAGGGAGAATTTGCCGAAGCTGATGACAGCGCCGCCGATGCCGATGGTGAGGATCAGGGAGGCGATGATCAGGTTGCGGGTCTTGTTCATGTCGATGCGCGCCTTGACCATATTGTTGATGCCGACCGAGGCGATGCTGCCGAAGAGAAGGAGCATGATGCCGCCGAGAACAGCCGTAGGGATGGTCTGGATGGCCGCGCCGACCTTACCGATCAAGGAGATCAGAATGGCGGAGACGGCGGCGATCCTCATGCAGGACGGATCGGTCACCTTGGTGAGGGACACCGCTCCGGTGACCTCTGAATATGTCGTCACAGGAGCGCCGCCGAGGAAGGCTGCGAGGGTGCAGGCGAGACCGTCGCCGAGCATCGTACGGTGCAGACCCGGATCCTTGACGAAGTCCTTGTCGGCGATCTCGCTGATTGCGTAGACATCACCCACGTGCTCGATGATCGGGGCTATGGCGACAGGGGCCATGAAGACGATAGCCTGCCAGGAGAAGCTCATCTTGGCGATGTGAGGCATCTGGAACCAAGGTGCGGCCGCCACTCCGGAGAAGTCCATCTGGCTTCTGTAGAAGATCAGCGACACGATGTAGCCGGCGAGAGCGCCGAACACCACAGGGATCAGTTTGATCATTCCCTTACCCCAGCAGGAGCAGATGATGGCCACGAGAAGCGACACGAGGGCGAGAGGCCAGTTCTTGCTTGCCATGTCGACACCGGTGCCGGCGAGCGACAGACCGATGAGAATGATGACCGGACCGATAACGATCGGCGGGAAAAGTTTCTTGATGAGATTGATTCCGAAGAGCTTGACAAGAAGGCTCATAAGTATGTACACAACACCCACGGCGACAAGGCCGCAGAACATTCCGGCCGTTCCGTAGAGTTCGGTCGCCTTGACGATCGGGGCGATGAAGGCGAAGCTGCTGCCCAAGTAGATCGGGACTTTCCCGCCGGTGACGGCGTGGAAAAGAAGGGTGCCGAGACCAGCGGCCAGAAGGGCGATCGCCGGATCGAAGCCGACAAGAAGTGGAACGAGTACCGTGG
>CAVJKE010000304.1:0-2350 GCA_963649695.1 bacterium | reverse complement strand
GAGTACAACATTAACGAGTGCCGCAACAACCTGCGCGAGGAACACATCGTCAACATCGAGAAGGAAGGCTACAACTACCAGACGGGTGTGTTCTACATCGACATAGTGCAGGAACTGGAGAAGATGGGCGACTTCATCATCAACATCTCCCAGAGCCTGCTTGAGAAGAACGACTAGGCCGCTATGAGACGTCTGCTGACATATTCATTGATCGTCCTTTGCACCCTGGCGGCGGTGTCTGGCTGCGGCAACAGGGCCAAAAACGGCACAGAGGGGGAGACAGCCTCCTTCCAGCCGCGCAGTTTCCCTCCCGCACCACAGGTCCCGTCGCTCATCACTGACCAGGACGAGGCCACTGAATATGTCGTCTCAAACTACTGGAACGCCTTCCTGGGCGGAAGCTATCCTTGCGACTCCGCTTTGGTGAACGGGGTGAAGGCCGATGAGGTCGAGCAGGCTTTCGGAACGTATGTGACTATGCTTGAGAGACTTTGCCCGATAGAGTTCGGCAGGTCGTCGATGGCCTCTTTCTTCGACAAGGTTGAAAAGTTCGAGGCCGCGGACACCTCTTCCAATGTCTTTGAATTCTTCGAGAAGATCGTCAGCAAGTACCTTTTCGACCCTAATTCCCCTGCCCGCAACGAAGACCTCTACCTGCCTTATGTCTCCCGCCTCTCGAAGTCTGAATTCACGGATCCGGACAAGAGGCAGTCCTACGCCTACGAAGCGAAGATGTGTTCTTTGAATATGATAGGCACCCAGGCCGCTGATTTCACCTTCACGGATCTTGCCGGCCGCCGCCACACTCTCTACGGGGTCAAGGCCGAGACAACCCTTCTGTTTTTCACGAATCCGGGCTGCCCGGCCTGCAAGGAGATCATCGTTTCGCTGACGGGCGACGACCACATAACCTCCCTCGTGGAAGAGGGCAGACTCGCCGTCGTCAATGTCTACATCGACGAGGAACTCGACCTTTGGAGGGAATATGCATCCGTCTACCCGTCCTCATGGTACAACGGCTACGACCAGGACTACATTATCCGCAGCGACGCGAGCTACGATGTCCGGGCGATTCCTTCTCTCTATGTACTTGATTCTGAGAAGAAAGTGGTGATGAAAGACGCTCCGGTCGAGGTCGTCCTGCCGTACCTTGACAATCTGTAGGAAAGCAGGTTTGAATCGACACTGATAGTTGTTACACTATAAATAACACTGACATGAAAATCAATAAGGAACTTTGGGGTGAATCCCAGGATGGAAAGGAGATATTCCTTTATACTCTTGAAAATGAAAGCGGCGCTTTCGTACGCCTTTCAAGCGTCGGCGCCGGCATCGTCTGCGTGGCCGTTCCGGACAAGGACGGCAAGATCGCCGATGTGGTTCTTGGTTACACGAAGCCTGAGGATTATTTCGCCGACAGCCCTTGCGCCGGCAAATGTCCCGGCCGTTACGCCAACCGTATAGCCCTCGGCAAGTTCACCCTCGACGGGGTTGAGTACACCCTGCCTGTCAACAACGGGCCTAACCATCTGCACGGAGGTCCGCAGGGCTTCCAGAACCAGGTCTGGGACAGCCGTATCAATGGGGAAGCCGTTGAGTTCCAGTATTTTTCACAGGACGGAGAGGCCGGCTATCCTGGCAACCTCAAGGTCGTGGCCCACTATGAGTGGAGCGAGGACAACGCCCTGAAACTGACATTCACGGCCCAGACCGACGCTGCCACCGTCATCAACCTCACGAACCACGTCTACTTCAATCTCAACGGAGAAGGCAACGGTGACATCCTTGACCACGAACTGAAACTGAACGCTTCGGTCTACCTGCCTACTGATGAGACTCTTATCCCGGTCGGCGAGCCTGACCCGGTGGCCGGAACTCCTATGGATTTCCAGGAGTTCAAGAAGATCGGAGCGGAGATCCGTGAGGATTTCCCTGCGCTGAAGTACGGCAAAGGCTACGACAACTGCTTTATGATCAACGGCTACGAGGCCGGCCAGCTTCAGAGCGCGGCCCGGCTTTACTCTCCGCTGAGCGGCCGCCAGCTTGAGGTCCTGACCACCCAGCCGGCCGTGCAGGTCTACACAGGCAACTGGCTCGAGGGCTGTCCTGCAGGGAAATGCGGCCGGGGCTACCACGACTACGAAGGTGTGGCCATCGAATGCCAGCACTGCCCTGATTCGCCGAACAAGCCGGACTATCCTTCCACGGTACTCCGTCCGGGCGAGACTTTCTCCGAGGCCATCATCTGGGCGTTCTCGGTCAGAAAATAAAGGAGGTTTCCTTCGGGAAATCACTTAATTCAACTTTCGCAAGTAACTAAATGCATATGGCAGAAATACCTTATCACACG
>CAVJKE010000303.1:0-2364 GCA_963649695.1 bacterium | reverse complement strand
GGAAATTCAAGAAGCCGCCGGTCAAGAGGCGGACAATGCAAATTTACTTAATATTTCGTAAATTCGCATCTGGAGTCATCTTGAATGACACTTAAAGGCAAGGTATGGAAGCGATCAAACTACAAACCCCCGTGGAGGCCGGCCGCAGCCGGGCAGGGATCTCCCTGAAAGACAAAATCTTCGTTCTTGGAAGCTGTTTCGCCGACAACATCGGCGGCAGGATGCTGGAACTCGGCTTCGACGCGACGGTCAACCCGTTCGGCACGCTCTACAACCCTGTCTCGGTCTGCAACTCCATCGCGAGACTCACTTCCGGCATCCCGTTCACGGAGGACGACTGCGTCCGGATGGGAGCGGGAGCGGACCTGTTCTGCTCCTTCAGCCACCACACCTCCTTCGCCCGGCGCACAAAGGAAGACTTCCTGCAGCACGCCAACGCCTCGCTTGAAGCCGTCTCGCGGCGGTGGAAGGAAGCCACAAAAGTCATCATCACCCTCGGCACGGCCTGGATCTATGAATATGTCCGCTCGGGCGAGGTGGTCTCGAACTGTCTGAAAATCGACGCTAAGGAGTTCACCCGCCGGCGGCTCACAGTCCAGAACACCGCCACCCTGCTTATGAATATGCTTGCGAAGCATCCTGACAAGGAATTCATCTTCACGGTCTCGCCGATCCGTCACCTCAAGGACGGGGCTCACGGCAACCAGTTGAGCAAAAGCACTTTGCTTCTGGCCCTGGAGGATGTGACCGGCAAGATGCCGGGCCGCTGCGAGTATTTCCCGGCCTACGAGATCGTGCTGGACGAACTGCGGGACTACCGTTTCTACGCCCGGGACCTGGTCCATCCGTCCGACCTGGCCGTGGACTATCTCTGGTCGAGGTTCGTGGACTTCGCCGTTCCGCAGGAAGAACTGCCGGAACTGGAAGCGAGGCATAAGGACTTCCTCCGGTCGCAGCACCGCCAGATATTGAAGGATTGATTGACAATCGGTTCCTCCGCGGCCTGTCTGGAAGAGTTTTAAAACGGGCGACACGAGATCCGGGAGCGAAACGCTCCTCGGTGGAGCGGTGCGGAGCGACGGAGAGACTTGGGACAATAACGAAAAAGACCGGATTGTTGAAATCCGGTCTTTCCGTGCTCTGCTAGGGACTCGAACCCTAGACCCACTGATTAAGAGTCAGTTGCTCTACCAACTGAGCTAGCAAAGCATTATTTCTGCGTCGGCTTTCACCTGACTTCTGGAAAGAATCCTACGCTTTGTGATCCGTTCGGGGCTCGAACCCGAGACCCCAACATTAAAAGTGTTGTGCTCTACCAACTGAGCTAACGAATCTTTCCAACCTTTTCAAGAAGTGGTCTTCCTGATTGGGATTGCAAAGGTAGGCCATTCAGATGAAATCTCCAAATATTTTTGAGGAAAATTTCAAGGAAAATCTCAATCCGTCTTCCTTAAAACCTATTAATGGAGATTCTGGAGCGGGGAATCCTTCCGGAATCCGTCTTTCAGAACGTCAACCCCTTCATGAAAACCGACTCCGCGGACCTGACCCAAGAACGGAAAGACTCGTCCGGAACGTACTTGTTGTCGGCGAAATCGAGGAGAAGGTCGAGGTCGAAACGGTCGGAGGTCACGGCCGGACGAGGGACAGGCTTCCCGTCTTCCGCGGCCATCATCTCATAGCCCTGCGTGGCGTCGTAGGCATTGCATTTCTGTTCTATGTGCGAAGGGACCATCAGCAGAGGCTTTCCCAGATACATAGCCTCGCAGACCGACTCGAAACCTGCCGTGGAGGCGTAGGCGTGGCATCCGGCCATCTGCTCGAGGAATTTTTCGTCATCCAGATAGTAGAATGACAGGGTGTCGTCCACGACCTTGACCGGAGCCTCCTCCTTCTTGTCCCAGAAGAACCTCAGCGGCACTTCCGGATGCTTTTTGTGCCAGTCCAGCACATCCTGCGAGAAACCCGAGTTCAGCATGTAGCCGTGCAGGTAACCGCCGTCGTGGACCTTCGGCTTTCCGTCCGGACCGGTCCCGGTCTGCAGCAGGACACCCTCCCTGAGAAGCGGAGGCACGACCATTATCTTGCGCTTGGTGTCCTCGGGCATAGACCTGAAGCTGAGAGCAAGGATCCTCGCCGCCCCCCAGCCGACCATATTCGTGAAAAAGTTGAGGGCGAAGCGTCCCGAGTAGCCTTTTGAAGGGAATTTGAAGCCGCGGTGCAAGAAGAGGAACTGGTGGCCGACGCACACCATCGGGGCTTTCAGGCCGCTCCAGTGGTAGCCGAAGGTTCCGAGTATGTCGTAGAAATTCACCACCACATCAGGTTCCGTCTCCCGAAGACGGCGGGCGATGAAGCGGATGG
>CAVJKE010000302.1:0-2381 GCA_963649695.1 bacterium | reverse complement strand
GTACACCAAGAACGATTTCGACAAATGGCTCGAAGCCAACTACGTCTCTCCGTACAACATCGAGTTCAAGTACCGTTACGAGAACATCGAGTCCGACCTCAGCTACTACACAGTCCCAGCCGACTACGATTGCTCGGTCGCTCTCGCGCACCTTGTGAAGCATCTCTGCATAGACACCTACGATGAGGTAGGCGGAGTCGACTTCACCAGGGAGTACTTCCCTAAGGAGTTCTTCCTTATCGGCGAATGGCAGTACAAGAACAACGGCACCTACATCCTCGGTACGGCCGAGAGCGGCAAGAAGATCCTGCTGGCCGGTGTCAACTATCTGTTCACCTACCTTAAATCGGCTTCGTCTCTCAACAGCCGTTACATCAAGACTATCCACCACGAGTTCACCCACATCCTGAACCAGACGAGGGATTTCCCTGCGGCTTTCCGCGAGATCACCGGCTCGAGCTACGTGTCTGACAGCTGGAGCGCCTCTCCTTACAACGTGGGCTACCTCACGAGGGGGTTCATCTCCGCCTATGCACAGAATTCCGCCACGGAGGATTTCGCCGAGATGATGTCCATCTACGTGGTCAACACTCCTGAATGGTGGGACGCCCAGCTTGAAGAGGCGGGCGAAGAAGGCGCGGCCCTCATCAAGTCGAAGCTTGACTACGTCCGCAGCTATATGGCCGACACCTTCGACATCGACATCGACCTGCTCCGCTCCGTCGTCATCAGACGCCAGAACGAGGTGCTTGCAGGAAAGGTCGACCTTACAGATTTGTCACTTGACTAAATTCAATGAATATGAAGACAACTATAAAAATACTTTCAGCCTTCGCCTTGTGCGGGCTTGTCTTCCAGTCCTGTCTGAAGGACCAGGCCGACCTCTTCGAGGAGACCCCTTCGGCGAGGATGACCGAGTACCTTGCCAACGCGAAGAAGGTGCTTATGACACCGTCCCAGGGTTGGGTGATGTACTACTACCCGGACGACGCGCAGTCCTACGGCGGGATCAACTATATGGTCAAGTTCGGCGAGGAGAGCGCTGATGTAAGTTATGAATATGCCGAAAAACCTGATGAGCCGGTGAGCAGCCTCTACCGCCTCGGCAGCGACAACGGCCCGGTGCTTTCTTTCGACACCTACAACACATTCATGCACGCTTTCTCTACTCCGTCCAGCTCTGCCTACCAGTCCTACGGAGGAGATTTCGAGTTCACGCTCCTCGAGGTTGAATATGACCACGTCAGGATGATGGGAAGACGCTCGGGAAACATCATCGTGATGAAGCCTTTGACTGAAGACTGGACCTCTTATCTTGAGAAAATCAATAGCGTGAGCGAGGACTTCTTCATCGGCGGTTTCGAAGGGACGCTCGGCGGCCAGGCCGTGACCGGCACGTTCGACCACGACTACCAGCAGCTCACCGTCAAGACCGGCGATGAAGAAAACCGTGTCGCCTTCATGTACAGCACGGACGGAATCCGTCTGTACGAGCCGCTTGAAATCGGCGGGCTGAAGGTTGAAGAATTTGTGTACGACTCTGAAAAATACACGCTGACGGTGGCCGGAACTTCCGAGACCGTGCAGGGTACATTCGCGGAGGGCTACCGTTTCTACGATGACTATGCCGGGGACTACTGGCTGGTCTACAACCGGGAGAACGAAGAGGATCTGGTCTACGACTCTCTCGCCGTGACTCTGACTCCGGGCGTGAAGAATTCCACCTATCTGATGAAAGGCCTGAACGACAACTACGACATCGTCTGGAATTACAGCAAGGCGGAAGGCACGCTCAGCTGGTCGGTACAGCTTCTCGGTTACCTTTCCGACGGCTCTTATGTCCGCCTTTGCGCATATGATGCCGCTACCGGCGGCTTCACCTGGGCGACCAACACGATGGGAATAACTGAATGGAACGGTGACGAGGCCAAACCTGAGTACCGCGTCTATCCGCAGTACACCTGGAGCAGCACCCGTAAATCCAATTCGTTCTATCTCTGCCGCTGGGATGCGAGCGGGACCTGCCAATACGCCCCTGCGACCAGCACCGGCTACAGGTTCCCGGGCAACATCTATTCAATTAAGTGGATATATTCTCTTGTCAAGAAATAAAAGAGTCTGAATATGAAAAAAATAGCATTTTTCTTCCTCGCCGCTCTGCCTCTCGCGTTCTTCCCGTCCTGCGAGAGTTCGGAAGGCGACTATGAGACACTTGAAACCGTCAAGGTGGTCTCCTCCGACCTGGTTTTCCAGAGAGAAGGTGGCACCGGGACAGTGGTCATCGAGTCTGATGGCAAAGTCACCGTCGAGTCTTCCCGTTCCTGGTGCGGCGCTTCCCTGAGCGGCAAGTCCATCACAGTGACCGTCGATGAATATGACGG
>CAVJKE010000301.1:0-2385 GCA_963649695.1 bacterium | reverse complement strand
TTAATTGTTTTTCGGTCAACATCTTATGTTTCCGAAACGCAAACGGGCCGGTCAAATGACGACCGGCCCGTGCATATTCAAAGATGCAAATCTTTCTACATCAGGATGTAACGCAGCACGAAGAGGATGGAAAGCACCCACATAGTGGCGCTGATCTTCTTGAACTTGCCGCTGCAGGCGTTGATGACGACATAGGAGATCATGCCGAGAAGGATGCCGTGGGCGATGCTGTAGGAAAGAGGCATCATCACAGCGGTGATGAACGCCGGAATCGCCTCGGAATAGTCATTCCAGTCGATGTTGCGGATAGGGTTCATCATCATCACTCCGACGATCACGAGCACCGCTCCAGTGGCTGCGCCAGGGATGGCGAGGAACACCGGAGAGAAGAGCAGAGCGATGGCGAAGCAGGCGGCGACCACGAAGGAGGTGAGGCCTGTGCGTCCGCCCTCGGCGACTCCCGCGGCGCTCTCGATGTAGGTTGTGGCGGTGGAGGTGCCGAAGCAGGCTCCTGCGGCTGTGGCGACTGCGTCGGCCATCAGAATCTTGCTGATGCCGTCCACGTGACCTTCCTTGTCAATCATTCCGGACTTGACGGACACTCCGACAACGGTGCCGATGGTGTCGAACATATCGATGAAGAGGAAGGTGAACACTACCGCGAGCATGTCCCAGGAAAGAACCTGTGTCCACTCGAACTTGCAGAAGATCGGCGAGATCGATGAAGGCAGAGAGACCAGACCGGTGAACTTGGTGATTCCCATAGGAATGCCTATGATGGTGGTGGCGAGCATACCGATAAGGATGCCGCCCTTGACCTTGAGGACTACCAGGATGGAAGTCAGGAAGAGGCCGATGATGAAGAGGATGCTGGTGGCGTTCTTGAGGTCACCAAGGGCGACGAGGGTGGAATCGTCGTTGGCGATGATGCCAGCGTTCTGGAGGCCGATGAAGGCGATGTACAGACCGATGCCGGCGCCGATGGCGTTCTTCAGCGAGACAGGGATGGCGTCAACTATCATCTCGCGGACCTTGGTGGCGGAGAGGATGATGAATATGATGCCTTCGATGAGGATGGCCGTGAGCGCGAACTGCCAGCTGTACCCCATTCCGAGGCAGACCGTGAACACGAAGAACGCATTCAGACCCATACCCGGAGCGAGGCCGAAAGGCTTCTTGGCGTAGATGGACATCATAAGGGTTCCCACGATGGCTGCCAGAGCGGTGGCCGTGAAGACGGAGCCGGTAGGCATGTCAGGGATGTTGCTGAATATGCCAGGATTGACGGCGAGAATGTATGCCATCGTGAGGAAGGTGGTCACACCCGCCACGATCTCGGTGCGGACGTTGTGCTTCTGAGGGTCGAAACCGAAGAGCTTTGAGAGCAAGCTGCTCTTTCCGGCAGGAGTCTGAGTCTTTGTCGTTTCCATTATGATTTACTTTTGATGTTCAAGACTCTAGAAAACCCACTTTGTACCGAGGCAAGGACGGCAGTAGAAGCCGCTGCATCCTGCGAAATTGTAGGTGAGCTCGATCTCCGTTCCGATGTGGAGGTTGTCCACTCCGAAAGCCTTGCCGATGTTGTACCAGAGCTGAGGCTCGGTGATGAAGATGAACTTGCCTTCCTTGGCTTCAAGAGGATTCTTGTCACCGTACCAGTATGGTGTGTTCTCACCCCAGATATCGGCGAAGCCGCTGAACTTAAGTCCGTCGACCCCGAAGAGTTTGTCCATACCCCACACAATGGTGAACTGGAGAGGAATGTCGGAAGAGGCTGAGCCGTTGAAAGTCTTGTACATAAGTTCGAAGGTGAAGGTGTTCGTGAAGTCGGCGTTGTGGACGAAGTAGTTGGCTCCGAACAGGAAGTTGCTGTTGCCGAAGTTCACTCCACCGTTGAACTCGACGTGCGCGCTGAGGTTCTTCAGGGCTGAATTCTTCCAGAAGTTCAGACCGCGGGCGATTTCGAAGTAACTGCCGCTCACACCGCGGGACTTGTCGCCAGCATCGTTCTTGGAATGCTTGTAGTCATAATCGATGAAGAAGAAAGTGTCGCCCCAGTTGTCTCCGTAGTAGCCCTCGAGGGTGGTGGTCACGTGCTTACGATCCTTGCCGAAATCGTAGTAGGTCTGAAGATTTGTCTGTGCCTTCGCACCGAATGAGAAGGCGAGCGCTGCGGTCGCAACGGCGATGATTACTTTGTTTGACATAAATATTAAGGATTTTGAAATGTCTCCCGACAATACTTTAACTCAACTTTCGCCTGTAATAAAGTGCCTGTGACAAAAATACCTTATCCCACGTCTGAAGGGTATTGCCCATAAAAAAACAGTCCACGTTACCCTTCCCCTAAATCCCCTTCCTCGGGAAGGGGATGTGCTCCGTCAC
>CAVJKE010000300.1:0-2395 GCA_963649695.1 bacterium | reverse complement strand
GATCCAACATGGCCCAGACAGCCATGATGCTCAAACTCACACCGAACCTTTGCCTTTACGATGTTTACGAGCCAGGTCTTAAGGGAGTTGTGGCCGAGATGGCGCACTGCGCTTTCGACGGTGCCAACATCACCTGGACAACAGACCCGGCCGTCGCCTTCAAGGACGCCAAGTACATCATCTCTTCAGGCGGAGCCCCTCGTAAGGAGGGTATGACCCGTGAGGACCTCCTCAAGGGCAACTGCCAGATCGCCGAGGATTTCGGTAAGAATGTCAAGAAGTACTGCCCTGACGTGAAGCACGTGGTTGTAATCTTCAACCCTGCCGACCTCACCGGACTCGTTGTTCTCCTCCACTCAGGCCTGAAGCCTTCACAGGTGACCACCCTCGCGGCTCTGGATTCAACCCGTCTGCAGACCGAGCTCGCCGCTGAATTCGGCGTTCCTCAGTACAAGGTCACCGGCGCCCACACCTACGGTGGACACGGCGAGGCTATGGCTGTCTTCGCTTCCAAGGTCAAGATCGACGGCAAGCCGCTTTCTGAGATGAATCTTTCAGCCGAGAGGTTCGAGGCCGTCAAGCACGCCACGATCCAGGGCGGTTCCAACATCATCAAGCTCCGCGGCCGCAGCTCGTTCCAGAGCCCTGCCTACAACGCCGTGAAGATGATCGAGGCCGCTATGGGCGGTGAGGAGTTCACCTGGCCTGCAGGCACCTATGTCAACAACGCCGAGTACAAGAACGTGATGATGGCGATGCCTACGGTCATCAACGCCAACGGTGTAAGCTTCGTCAATCCGGAAGGCACAGAGGAGGAGATGGCAGCCCTCAAGGCTTCCTACGAGCACCTCTGCAAGATGCGTGACGAGATCATCACCCTGGGCATCATCCCTGAGGTAAAGGACTGGAAGAGCGCCAACGAGAACCTCTAACAGTTTTGCCTTACGGCATTTGAACATGCAGAACCGGAAAGGTGCGGCTGGATCCAGCCGCACCTTTCTTTGTTTGGACATCTTTTTATGGTCTGGCATCTTTTTTCGTATAATAATGTTATTTTTGTGATGATGTTTTCAAAACGACATACCGACTGGAAAAGATGACTTGCAAGATCATAAAAATGTTATGCACCGCCCTGGCCGTCTGTCTGACGGCGGCCGGGACGGCATATTCACAGAACGCCAAGACGGCCGGAGCGGTCGAGGCTGAACTGGTGGACGCCGTGGCCGAGATCGAAGCCGACAAGTACAAGCAGGCGATGGAGAGGCTGGAGAAGATAACCGCCTCCGACCCGTCCTGCGACGCGGCCTACTACTACCTCGGACTCTGCCGGGTGTACACCAAAGACATCGAGGGTGCGAAGACAGCCTTCAAGAAGGCCGCCGAGCTGGACCCCAAGAACTTCTGGTACAAGGAAAGACTCGCCCGGGTGTACTCGATGGACGGGGAGGACGACCTGACGGTGGCGACCTACGAGGATCTGCTGAAGGAGTTCCCGAAAAGCAATGACATCTACTTCACACTTGTCAACCTGTACCTGAAACAGGGCGACCTTGACAAGGCGCTGGAGGCGCTGGACCAGATCGACGCCGTCTTCGGCAAAAGCGAGAACGTGACAGCCACAAGGTACGACATCCTGCTGCATCAGAAAAAGCCGGAGGAGGCTCTCAAAGCCCTCGAGGACTACAACAAGGACTTCTCGTCACCCTATGTGCTGACCAAACTCGGCGACCATTCCCTCGCCGAAGACAAGGACACCGCGGCGTTCGCCTACTACAAAGAGGCTCTCGAACTGCAGGGGGACTACACGCCGGCGCTGCTCGGTGAAGCGGAGGTCTACCGGCTGCGCAGGGACGACGCAAGTTTCTACAAGATTCTCGGCACGTTCATCGACAACGCCGAAACCCCGGTCAACGCGAAGACACAGTATCTTGACATGCTTGTGGGATCGTTCCGGAGAGAGAACCCGCAGGTCGACACGCTTTTCGACAAGCTGGTGGCCTGCCATCCTTCCGACAGTTCCGCCCTAACCTCGGCCGCCATCTACTGGTTCGCATCAAAAAGGACTGACAAAGCAGGAATATTTTTCCGCAGGAACATGGAACTCCATCCTGAGAGTTTCGGGACAAGCATGACCTACCTCCAGTACCTCTCCGAGATACAGGACTGGAAGGCGCTGGGGAGCGCGGCCGACAGCCTTGTGGCCAGATTCCCGGACAGCGTCGTTCCGCTGGACTACAAGAACGTGGCCTGCTACAACACCGAAGACTGGCAGGGACTCCTTGAGAACAGTCAGAAGATGATCGAGGTGGCGCAGGGAGACTCGGCCGTCACCGTGCGGGCGATGGCCACCATCGGGGACATACACCACCAGCTCGGCGATGACGAAAAGGCCTTC
>CAVJKE010000299.1:0-2396 GCA_963649695.1 bacterium | reverse complement strand
CTCTGATGGGTACGGCCTCGACCTACGAACTCTCGGCAGGCAACACCTACCCTGCCGTGGCCCTGCCGTGGGGGATGAACTTCTGGACTCCCCAGACGGGACGGAACGGCGACGGCTGGACCTACACCTACTCGGCCACAAAAATCAGAGGTCTGAAACAGACCCACCAGCCGAGCCCGTGGATAAACGACTACGGCTGCTTCTCGATAATGCCGGTGACAACCGGTCCGGTCTATGACGAGGACGGCCGCCAAAGCTGGTTCTCGCACAAAGCCGAGACAGCGAAACCCTACTACTACCAGGTCTACCTGGCGGACCACGATGTCGTCGCCGAACTCGCACCCACTGAAAGAGCGGCGGCGTTCAGGCTCACCTACCCCGAAAAAGACACCTCCTACCTCGTCGTGGACGCCTACAGGGGCGGAGAGGTCGCGGTCATAGGAGAAAAGAATATGATAGCCGGCTACTCGGTCTCGAACCACGGAGGAGTCACGGACAACTTCAAAAACTGGTTCGTGGTGGTGTCAGACACACCATTCGAGACACAGACCGTGGACGGCCACATAGCGATGGTCGGATTCAGGACCGCGAAAGGCCAGAAGGTCAACCTGAAGGTGGCCTCCTCGTTCATCAGCCGGGAGCAGGCGGTGCTGAATCTCAACGAATTGGGAAACAGAAGCCTTGACGAAATCGCTCAGGACGGCCGTGAGAGATGGAACGAAGTCCTGGGACGCATTGCGGTCGAGGATGACAATCTCGACAACCTTCGGACATTCTACTCCTGCCTCTACAGGTCGGTACTCTTCCCCCGCGACCTGTCCGAGATCAACTCCGAAGGCGAAAGGGTTCACTACAGTCCCTACGACGGAGCCGTCCACAAAGGTTATCTGTTCGCCGACACAGGCTTCTGGGACACCTTCCGCAGCCTGTTCCCGCTTCTGAATCTGGTTTACCCGGACCAGAGCGCGAAGATGCAGGAAGGTCTGGTGAACACCTGGAAAGAAAGCGGCTTCCTGCCCGAATGGGCCAGCCCGGGACACAGGGACTGCATGGTCGGCAACAATTCCGCCTCGGTGGTGGCCGACGCCTGGCTCAAGGGCATCCGCGGCCAGGATGCGGAGGAGCTGTGGAAGGCCGTCACGCACGGAGCGCATTCATCGCACCCTCGGATCAGCTCGACCGGCCGCATCGGCTGGGAACTCTACGACAGTCTCGGCTACGTGCCTTGCGACGCGGGCATCAACGAGAGTGCGGCGAGGACTCTTGAATATACCTACGATGACTGGTGCATCTACAGGTTCGGAAAGGCTCTCGGCAAAAGCGAGGAAGAACTCGCACCTTATGCGGCGGCCGCCCTCAACTACAGGAATCTCTTCGACCCGGAGTACAATCTTATGGTGGGGAAAAAGACAGACGGCTCGTTCGAAAGGCCTTTCAGCCCGCTGAAATGGGGCGGAAACTTCACGGAAGGCAACAGCCTCCACTACACCTGGTCGGTGTTCCACGACCCTCAGGGCCTCATAGACCTGATGGGAGGGGACGAAGCCTTCGCAGGGATGCTCGACAGCATATTCACAATCCCTCCGCACTTCGACGACAGCTACTACGGCTTCCCTATCCACGAGATCAGGGAGATGCAGGTTATGAATATGGGGAATTACGCCCACGGCAACCAGCCTGTCCAGCATATGCTCTACCTCTACGACTGGTGCGGCCGGCCGTGGAAAACGCAGATGCAGGTGCGGGATGTGATGGACAAGTTCTACAACTCCAACTTCGACGGCTACTGCGGCGACGAGGACAACGGCCAGACTTCGGCGTGGTACGTCTTCTCCGCCCTGGGATTCTACCCCGTCTGCCCGGGGTCCGATGAATATGCCATCGGAACTCCTCTGTTCAAGAAGGTGGTGGTCTCCCGGCCGGACGGAAAGAGAATCATTCTGGAAGCTCCTGACAATTCGGAAGATAACTTCTACATCAAAAGCATAAAGGTCAACGGCAGGGACTGGAGCCGGAACTATTTCCGTCACGAAGACCTCGCCGCCGGAGCGAAGATCCACTACCTTATGGATTCCGTTCCGTCCACGACACGGGGAGCAGCCGAGGCGGACCGCCCATATTCATTGACTCAACATCCGCAAGAGACAAAATGCCTATGATAAAACACCTTATCACACGTCTAAAGGGTATTGTCCATAGATAATCACTTTCTGACGAAATACATTCCTTCGTCGTCGCTGGAGTTGTAGTTCGCCTGGTAGATCACGTCGTAGCCGCTGTCAGTGCCGGTCTTCAAGGTGGATGCATCGGCAGAAGTAGCTTTCACACAAGAGATTCCAGCGATGATGTACTTGCCGTTCGAAGTCTTCTGGGAGCCCTTGACATAGCGGTACCTC
>CAVJKE010000298.1:0-2437 GCA_963649695.1 bacterium | reverse complement strand
GTTGTTGGGCGAGTTCTCGCCGTCGAAGATGTCCTCGACATCGAACACGGTCAGGCTCATCTTGTGCATCCTCCGGTCGATGAGCTCGGCGAATTTCTGGCTGAACTCCTGGATGTCGTTCTCCTTGCCGTCAAGGTGGATCTCATTGCCCCTCGCCACGACTTTCAGCCCGTGGAAGTAGGAGCAGAACTCTTCGAGTATCTTGTTGCCGACCCCGAAAATCTCTATCGGGTCGATCGCGTCAAGTGTTATTGTTTTCTTCATTGTCGGTCTTCGGTGCGCCGGATCGTCCGGCTGGATTTTAATCTTGTATACCTGTCTCTTCCTTGATTCTTTCGTAGGACGAGGTCATCTTGTCGTAGTCGCCGGGGTCTCTCCACAAGGATCTTGATCCTGCATATTCATTGATGGCGATGGTGGTGTAGCCGTCCGCGAGCCGTCCCGGCCTCGAACACCAGGTGAGCGTGAGTTCCGGCGCGAGCAGGCTTTTGTCGCCGAACCGGTCCCTCGCGAAGTGCAGCGTCACCATCATCCCGACCTGCGTGTTCCGGGCGCTCATGTTCGAGATGAGATTGCCCATTGAATATACCACCGGCACGCTTCTGACTCCGATTCCGTTGTTGCGCGGGACTTTGACCACCTGCGTGTCCTGCACGACGTGCGGATGCGCCCCGATGACGGCGTCGCACCCTCTGGAAGCCAGCCATCTGGCGAGCCGTTCCTGCGAGGCGGAGTGCCTGAGGACATATTCAACGCCCCAGTGCGGCAGCGCGATGATGAAGTCCGCGCCCGCTTCCTTCGCCCTGTCGATGGCGGCCCCGATGGCGGCGGTGTCGCAACGGTGGACTTTGGGATATTCATCGCCGATCGAGCTGTTCGTGCCGTAGGTGAAGTTCAGAAGGGCGAAGCGGAAGCCCCGCACCACGGTGAAAAGAGGGAAGCGGAGCGAGTCGTCCGCCGCCGTGAGAGCGCAGCCTGTGTGCTGGACGCGGCCCTCCCTTTCCATCTCTGAATATCTCGCCAGAGTCCGTTCTATGCCTCTTTTCCCCTTGTCGAGGATGTGGTTGTTGGCGGTCAGGAATATGTCGACTCCGCTTCCTGCCACGGTGTCCGCATAGTTGTCGGGGGCGGAGAAGCAGGGGTAGCCGGTGTAGGGTTTGCCGGCGAGGGTGAATTCCATGTTGGCGACAGCCTTGTCAGCATCTTTTATGAGGTGGCCGATCCTGTCGAAGCAGCCGGAGAAGTCGTAGCGGTCCTCGTCAACCTTGGCGTCGGCGATCTGGCCCTGGTGCATCATTATGTCTCCCATGAAGAGGAGGCTGACAGTATCCGGCGTCAGGAACAGGGACCTAGGATGGCAAAGGATCTCGGTCACTCCGGCAGGGGAGGCCGCCAGAGGCTTCCGTACCGGGGTTTCCTGCTGCTGTGTGTGGCGGCGGTGGCGGTTCTCTTGCTGAACCGTCGGGGTCATCAGGCAGGGCAGAATGAGAGAGAGTCCTAATGTCAGAATCTTCAACATACGCGAAGATAACAATATAGGGTGGATTATCGTTTGTGAGTACGATTTTTTTAGACTTTTTCGGCCGAAACTCTTGCAACTGTGAAAATATTTCGTACCTTTGCAATCTCTAACACGGTGCGCTTAGTTCAGTTGGTAGAGCACCAGATTGTGGTTCTGGTTGTCGTGGGTTCGAGCCCCACAGCGCACCCTGATAAAATTGCGATGATTGACTTGATGCCAATCATCGCATTTTCATTTATTTCCGCTTGTCTTTGGAGATTTCCTGCTGTCCGCGGCGGCCGGCTTAAAGCCGGTTGGAATCCTTATTTTCTGGAACGGCCGGTAGGGTGGGCGAGGATCTGGACTTCTATGCCGTCGATCTTGAAGCCCTTGAAACGGCGGGAGAGGATCTTCGTCTCGATGCTCTTGTAGAGGTCGTCGTCGACCACATCGGAGAAGGTGTGGCTGGCGGAGTCGTAGAGATGAAGATGCTTGTAGGAGTTGACGCCGAAGTACATCTTGTTGTTCTCGCTCATCCTGTGCTGGTATATTCCTAAAAGGGTGAGCTGCGTCAGGATGTTGTAGACCGAGGCGACGGTGACTTTCGTGTTGTCGTCCTTCTGGATCTCGTCCGCCACCATGTCGGCGCAGGCGTGGCCGAGCTTGAGCATGGCCTCGTGGACGGCGACTCTTTGCGGAGTCACTTTCAGGCCGTTCTTTTTCAGCAGTTCCCGGAAATCCTTTATGTCAGGAATTTTATTGACTTTTTCCATAAGATCGTTTTAGCTTCAATATTCAAAACTTAACTTTCGCATGTGACTAAATGCATATGGTAATAGCACCTTATCCCACGTTCAAAGGGTATTGCCCATGAATATCAGTCCACGTTACCCTTCCCCTAAATCCCCTTCCTCGGGAAGGGGGATGTGCTTCGCA
>CAVJKE010000297.1:0-2454 GCA_963649695.1 bacterium | reverse complement strand
GTGGGATAAGGTATTTTATCACAGGCATTTTGCCACTTGCGAAAGTTGAGTTAAGTTGTGTTCTGCAGGCGGCGGAATGCCTTCGGTAAAGGGGGCAGGTGTTCCGCTCCGGCGGAACTTACATATTCTCCAGACAACATTTCCTGACCTTTTTCCACAAGGCGGATGCCGGGCTACCTGATGTTGTGGCGGACGGGGAGGAGGGCGATGATGTAGCCGACCAGGGCGACTCCGGCGATGGTGGCGAGGACATCCTGCCACTGGACGATGACCGGGTAGGCGTTCACGAGGAAGCTGCCAGGCATCTTGATGAAGCCGAAACGCTGCTGGGCGAGGGAGAAGCCCACTCCGATGACGAGGCCCGCGGCGAGGCCGAGCAGCGAGATGAGCCAGCCTTCGAGGGTGAAGGCGCGGCGCAGCAGGCTGTCAGTCGCTCCGAGGCTGCGGAAGGTCTCGATGTCCTCCTTCTTCTCGATGATCAGCATCGTGATGCTGCCGAAGATGTTGAGCGCTATGATTATTATGATGAAAATCAGGATGATGTAGATGGCCGCCTTCTCGTAGCGCATCATCTTGTAGAGGGAAGGGTTCTGGCGGAAACGGTCAAGCACCTTGTAGTCCGGGCCGAGTTCCTTCTGGATTTCCTTCGCCACCTTTTTGATGTCCTTGGCCGACGAGCCTCCGGCCAGCCTGACCTCGACTCCCGAGACTTCCTCGCTGTAGCCGAGAAGCTGTCTCATCTGCTCCAACGGAATGATCATCAGGTCGTTGTCTATCTGCTGGTTGACCGAGAAGATCCCGGATGGCCGCATCCGCACGCTCTCTATCGAGGCCACCGGATTGGCGAGGGAGAAATTCCTGTCCCTGACCGGGAAGTACAGTTCGGCCGACGAGACGAAGGCGGGGTTCATCCCCATCTTGTACGCCAGTCCGGCCCCCACGACCATCTGAGGCAGCTGCCCTTTGTGCAGGGAGAAGACTCCGTTGACTATGTGTTCCGCCAGCGTCGACCTCTCCTCGTAATTCATGTCGACTCCCTTGGCCTTGGCTATTCCCTGACGCCCTTCGTAGTCCACGTACACGTTCTCCTCCAGCACAAGGTCGAACTCCTCGACAAGAGGATTGTTCCGGACCTTGTCGAAGGCCTCGCCTTGAGGGATGAAGACCTTACCTTTGGCGGGAGCGACCAGCAGGTCAGGCTCGACGTTGCTGAGCGTCGAACGTACCAGCTCGTCGAAGCCGTTGTAGATGGATAGGATGATGATGAGGGCCGCCGTCCCTATGGCCATGCCGACGGCGCTGAGCGCGGAGATGAAGTTGATCACGTTGTGAGACTTCTTCGCGAACAAGTACCGTCTGGCTATGAAAAGAGGCAGGTGCATAGGAAAGTGACCGCCGCTATTCTGGCTTGTAGGAATCCTTCAGGGCTGTCGTTTTGTTGAATATGGCCTTGCCGTCCGTGCTGTCGGGATCCTTGTAGTAGTAGCCCGTGCGCTCGAACTGTACGGCGATGCCTGACTTGTCCTCGAGAAGGGCAGGCTCGGCGAAGCCCTTGGCGACCGTCAGCGACTCCGGATTGAGGTAGTCCTTGTAGTCCTTGTCCTCAGGGATGGAGTTCATGTCCTCCTTGGTGAAGAGGCGGTCGTAGTTGCGGATCTCGATCTCCTTTGCATATTCAGTTGAAACCCAGTGGATCGTACCCTTGACGGAACGCCACTCTCCGCCGCCCGGCTTCGTGGCCGGATCGTAGGAGCATTTCAGTTCGACGACGTTGCCCTCGGCGTCCTTGACGACCTCCTCGCACTTGATGATGTAGGTGTACTTGAGGCGCACCTCTCCGTCCGGCTTGAGGCGGAAGAACTTCTTGGGAGCATCCTCCATGAAGTCGTCTCTCTCGATGTAGAACTCGCCGGTGAACGGAACCTTGCGGGCCGCTCCCTCAGGGTCGGCAGGATTGAGAGGGCAGTCGAACCACTCGACCTTGCCCGGCTCCCAGTTGGTCAGCGTGACCTTGAGAGGGTTCTGCACGACCATATACCTGTTGGCCCTGGCGTTGAGGTCCTGGCGCACGCACCATTCCAGAAGCTGGATGTCCATCATCTGGTCGCGCTTGGAGACACCGATCTTCTCGCAGAACATCTTCAGAGCCTCGGCCGTGTAGCCGCGGCGGCGCACTCCGCAGAGCGTAGGCATCCTCGGGTCGTCCCAGCCTGAGACAAGACCTTTCTGAACGAGTTCGAGAAGCTTTCTCTTGCTCATCAGGGTGTAGGTCAGATTCAGTCTGGCGAACTCGTACTGATGGCTCGGCCAGATTCCGAGGGTCTTGATGAACCAGTCGTAAAGAGGTCTGTGGACATCGAACTCCAGCGTGCAGATGGAGTGGGTGATGTGCTCGATCGAGTCGCACTGTCCGTGGGTGAAGTCGTACATCGGGTAGATGCACCACTTGTCGCC
>CAVJKE010000296.1:0-2462 GCA_963649695.1 bacterium | reverse complement strand
CCTGCTTCTGGACGGTATCCACCGCGGCCAGGTCCTGGGCTACACCCGGACCAGCCTGATTGTGGACGTGGACAGGCCCCGCCTTCACCACTACTATTCCCAACTGGGCTTCCGCCCCGTCCGTGACATCCTCTTCTTCGGTCACACTTACACCCGTATGGTCAGATAACAATTAAGCCCCGGATTCCGTTGAAAATCCGGGGCTTTTTTAAACCAAACTGTCAGATGACCTGGTTTGGTTGAAATATCGGGGCTTTTTTAAACCAAACTGTCAGATGACCTGGTTTGGTTGAAATATCGGCGCTTTTTTAAACCGAATGGCGGCGTCGGCTAGTAGCCGAAGATCTCTTCAAGGGTGAGGACCTTCACTTCTCCAAGCGACTTGATGAAGTTCATATCCATTCCTTCCTTCTTGCCGAGGAACCCGTAGATGTACTGACGGTCCTTGATCCACTTCTGCTGGAAGGCCTTCACGTACTCAAGCGTCATTCCCTGAACCTTCTCGAACACTGCCTTCGAGCGGTCTTCGCTGAGCCCGTAGTCCCTGAGATTGATATACTCGTTGAGAACATTGAAGCCGGTGGTCCTGTCTGTGCGGATGCCCGTCAGAAGAGCTGTCTTGGCGACCTCGAAAGCCTTCTCGGATTCTGGCATATCATTGATGATGCTGTCGAAAGCCTCTACCGCTTCCTTGACCTTGTCATTCTGTGAAGCGATGAACGCCGTGAAGACGTAGTCGCTGTTCCTGTAGCCGAGATCGCTCAGACGTGCCGAGGCTGAATATGCCAATCCTCTGGCCTCACGCATCTCCTGGAACACGATTGCGTTCATTCCGCTGCCGAAATATGTATTGTACAGCATTACTGACGGATCATTCGCGACATCGAACTTTTCGCCTCTGTCAGAGTACTGCTGGTAGTAGAACTGGTTTGCATCATAAGGAGCGATGAACACCTCACTTTCGGTCACCTTCCTGACTTCAGGGAAAGAAATCTCAAGCGGCTCAGGATTCTCACCTATAGTGTGGTGCTCTGCGATGAGTCCCTTGACAGTCTGGGCGTCGGACGGTCCGTAGTAAAGGACTTCGTGACCTTTCCCGTAAAGCTCTCTTACAGTCTGAAGCAGTTCGTCTGAGGTAATGTTGAGTACCTGTTCGTTGGTAAGCGTAGTCTTGCTGATGTACTCCGGGCCATAGTAAATGTACCTCTGGAGTGCGCTGAAGCAGGCGCTCTGACTCAGTTTGTTGTCCACGCGGCTCTTGATTATGTCAGATTTGAGCGCTGAAAGAATGTCCTCGTCAGGCTGGGCGTTGAAAATCAGGTCCTCGACGATGTCCATCGCCTTGCCGAGATTCTCGTCCAGGCCCGAAACGGAAATGTAGGTGCGGGTTCCTCCGCAGCGCAGGCTCTGTGAGCAGGCGAGAGCGTACATTTCCTTGTTGATCTGCTCGGCTGACCTTGTAGGAGTACCGAGATAACTGATGTAATCGAATGCGAGATCAAGGCGAGGGTCATCCTGACTTCCGCGGTTGAATGTATAGGTCAGCCGGCTGATGTCATTGAGATTGTTCTGCTTGTAGAGAAGCTCAATGCCTTTTTCGAGTTCAGCCTTTGACATCTCCTTGTCAAAGTCCACGAATACCGGTTCGATAGGTGTGGCCGGGTTTTTCTGGATCTCGGTCAGGAACTCGCTCTGCTTGTTGCGGTTGGTCTCAATCGGAGTGATGGCCGGAGCGGCGATTTTCTCGATGTTCCTGTCCTCGCCGATGCGCTTGTACACGGTTACGTGGCTTTCAGCGCCGAGATATTCGTTGGCCCAGTCCACAACCTGCTGTTTCGTGACTTTCTCAAGTCTGCTCATCTGCTGGACATCGTCAGCCCATTCGTGTCCGTTGATGAATGAGTTTACGAAACTCATAGCACGGTTGTCATTGCTTTCAAGCTGACGCATTTCAGAGAGCTTGAGGTTGTTTATCGTGGACTGGATGAGGCTTTCGTCGAAATCTCCTGAGCGGAGACAGGCTATCTGCTCAAGCATAAGGTCACGGACCTGCTCAAGGCTCTGTCCCTCACGAGGGTAACCGATCATCATAAACTCTCCATAGTCAGGACGTGAGTAGTTGAAGGCGGAGAAGGCGTTGACTTTCTGAGCCTGAATGAGGTTGAGGTCTGCCAGGCCTGCCATACCGTTATAGACGATGCTGCTGACGATATCACCGACTTCGCTTTTAAGCTGGTCGTTAGCTCCCGGGACTCTCCATCCCATCATAACGAATTCAGCGTCAAGACCATAGACATTCTTCTCCACAGGCTGTGCGATAGGCTGTTCCGGTTCATACTCAAGGTACTTGATGTCGTTGTTAGGCTGCCATTCGCCGAAATACTTTTCAATGGTGGCGACAAAAGTGTCAGGGTCGAAGTCTCCGGATACGCAGATGGCTATGTTGTTCGGGACATAGAAGT
>CAVJKE010000295.1:0-2468 GCA_963649695.1 bacterium | reverse complement strand
GAATATGTTTTCTGTCGAATTTAAACGGGAATTCAAGTCCGTCGTTAATCTCCGGGAACTTTCTTGTGGTTTTGGACAGCGTGTAGGCCAACGTGCCGGAAATTTTGTCAGATGAGTAGACCGCCGCAAGTTCGGCACCGAAGGACTTCCCGGCGCCTGCATCGACCTCATTCTGCCAGTCACTGTTTGCCTCTATGTATGAATTGACAGGATTGAGGTAACTAAGCAAATTTTTCATCGTCCTGTAGTACACGCCTGAAGTGAAGTGCAGGTCGGAATGCTTGAAACTGACATCTTTGAATATTCCGGCATAACCTTGGACTGTCACTTCTTCAGGGAAATCCCCGCTTGCCGGTACACACACATCCAGACTCCACCCTGTCGGCAGCCCTTCGATCACGTGATGGTACTGAGTAAGTTTGTCAAAAGTCACTTCAATTCCTGTTCTTCCGCTAAACGAATAGTCGGCTTTCGCCCTTACATCGAAATTATAGCGAGGTTGCCCCTCAGAACAAGCGACAGTGTTCCTGATTCCAAACGTTGCTTCAAGTTTTGGAAGATCGAGCGATGCTTCTGCATACAGAGCCAACAGATTCATTGAATATGAACGTGCAGTCTCCGAGTCCACATCAGCAGATGAGAGTAATTTCCTTACAACAGGTCGGAAAGTCTGACGGCTGCCCATAAGACCAGTGTTTACAGTGAGATTCTTTGAACATAGCCAACTTGCGCTGCTTTGAACAGTAAGGTTTGATTTCGCTCCCCGAATGGATATGTCCGATGTCTTTGATGTCCGGTCACTGTTCCGGTAGAAGGCTTGCTCCTGATAGGAATCCGTGAACACATAATAGATTTTAGTGTAGAGATCCACTGTTCCCGACAATTCTGAACGCCAGCCGAACTTCGCCGCGACATCGCCCCACCTCAATGTGGATCCATTGTTCTCATAAAAGAATGAAAAATAATCTTGTGTGGCGAACAGCATCACATCAAATGTATTGGCGTTGCCATAATTCCAGTCAGAAATGACACAAGCGTCAAAGATGTTGCCGTTCATTCCAGAGGCATTTTTCTCAGCGTTAGCTTTCATCGCAAGGCTTCCGGCAATGATAGCCGGCGAGAACCTGAAAGAAGCCTGTACACCCGATTTGCCGCCACGGGATGGAAATAAGCCATAAACGCTTGTAAGATAAGGAGAAATGGAAACAGATCTCCTTAATGGCGATTTAGAGGCTTTTCTGGTGTTTATGTCGATCAGAGAGGATGACACGTCCCCATATTCAGCCGAAAGCCCTCCAGGTGAGAATGTGCTGGTGGCTATGACATCAGGAGAAAACACAGAGAACATTCCTATCAAGTGGCTGGCACAATCTAGTGGCACTCCATTCAGTTCGACCCGGCTGCTTCCGTTGTTCGCACCTCTGACGAAAAGTCCCAAAGTACCAACCATCCCCTGCGATACTCCAGGAAGGCTGGAAATATGTCTTATCACATCCGGCTCTCCTATAACGGAAATCGTGTTTAAAGCCTGCCCGGGAGTGTAAAGGAAATTATTTCCACGGTTATTGACGGAATATGAGGCCGTTACCTTGGAACTATCCAGAACATAATCGGCTATGCCGGTATTTTGAGACAATGCCGGCATGGAATGCAGCAGCTGAATCACGACAATCCAGATAAGAGTCTTAGTAATTCTGTCCATAATCAATAGCCATCTGTGATTGGACTGAACTGTATGATGCGGTCACAATAAGCGCCAAAGATACCAAGGCCACCTTTGATGTTACTGTAGACTGAGGACTCATCCAGATATGCTGTAGGGTCTTCGAAATTCATATGCAGCATCATCTTCATCATACTGCTCTTAAGGTATCGGTCATACTCATCGGAAACCGACCGGAAAACTACCAGACTTTGAGCCAGGTTTCCTTCCACACAAAACTGGAGCATCTGCTGTCCCGGCTCTGGAAGGACCCTTATGTAGGCAAGATGTTCCTGCGTGATGCCTGCTCCGCCTGATGCCGCGAACATCAGATTGTCTAAAGCGTTGAACTCGTCCGCACCGGGATGAGATGTGCCGATAGACTCTTCCAACCTGTCCGAGGGATGTATGACGGGAACGTCCATCAATGAGTCGGAATTCTGTGTCAGATAAAACATCCAGAAGATGTTGTCCGTTTTTTGCTGGACAAAATATCTTCTGTAGTATTTTCCTTTTTCTGAACTTTTTGACACTTTCGCCGGAGCAGGAAAAGTTGTTTCGGCAGAAATGTCGTCAAACCCGTCCACGGAAATATTCAACTTGTATTTTCTGCCCGCTTCAGGTGCGAAATCCAATGTCCAGCGACCATATTCATAATGTTTGAAAATTCCGACCACTTCTCCATCGGAAGACAATGTGGCCGTGGCTTCCTCGACATCCTGAAAATAGCTGTCTCCTTTCTGAGCATTGTGAGTCAGATTAAGGT
>CAVJKE010000294.1:0-2471 GCA_963649695.1 bacterium | reverse complement strand
CACCATTGCCGTGGCTTGAAAGCTCCACTATATAGCGGATGACTTCGTTGTTCTTGCGCTTTAACGAATCTTTCAGCGACTGCGCCTCGTCTTTGTTGGCATCCTCTGTGATCACGGACGGGTTGATGGTGCCTCCGTCCATTCCCCCTCCGCCTCCCTCGTCTGGGTCGTCATTGATGTCACGGTCGTCGTTGTCGCTGTCCTCCTCATCATCATCGTTGTCGATGTCTCCGTCTGACTTCTCACCTATGCAGATGCTGGCTTCGATCTCATTTTCATCGAGACCCGACCGTGTTTTCGCTGAAGAATAGATGTTAAGATACCTCACACATATGTACTTGTCTGTGTCTTCCGGTCTGATGACCTTCGCAAGACGTATCGGACGCATTCCATACGAGTTGATGCCCCGTAACTTCCCGTCAAGGTCGCTGAATATGATAAGTCCCTCGAAGGTCCTCTTATCGATGTAGCTGTAGCTGTCAGTCCCGAATCTCTCGCAGTTCTCCGGTGTCGGGACGAGGGTGGCGACGAATATGTTCCTGTCATTGGCCACCGTGTCAACGGTCTCCACAAGGAACTTCCTCACCGCGCTGGCTTCGTCAGGATGTGCCGTCTTCTCATCCGCCAGGACGGCCGTCTGTCCGTAGTCGAGGTCTTTGAAAGCTATCTGGACAATCCGGTAGTTCTTGAAGACTCTGGTTTTTGTCTGGCTTCTGTCAAGCAGGGATTCAAGGCTGACCAGGTCTGATGCGATGCCGGCTCTTGTGCCGTCCGACTGCCGTCCGATTCCCGGCAGCTGTGCGTAAAGCAGGTTGCCTGACTTCCGGACCATCACATTGTCGAATGTTTTCGACTGCGACAACGTGTGGGTGTCGGCATCTGAGCGATATTCATCGGTGATCCGGCAAGACTGTGCGGACACTGTCAACACCAGAAAGGATGTCAGAATCTTAGCCGCTTTCATAAATGAATATAGTTGTGGTTGATTTTGTTTTAAAATGAATGGTTTTAAATCCCAAGAATAATTAAATCATTTTAAGCAAAAAAAGCAATATTTCGTTGATTCGCAAATATGTATGCAGGGAATTTCAGGTTTTAGATTTCCAAAGTGGTTTTCCGAGTCAAGGTTGCGAAGATATGTCAGACAGCCCCCGTGGCAGATAAGAGACTGACAACCAACGAAAAGAGCATATGTCTGGTCGTGATTTCGGTACCAGACATATACTCTTCTACCTCATTATCAATGGGTTATCCGCCACGGCTGGCGGGTCCGGCCGGGAGTCGGCTGACAGAATTGCAAGCAGAAACAATCAGAGCGATTTTTCGTGAAATTCTGTTTCCGGGGAAACGGAGGAATACCCCCTACGACATCGTGTGGCGAGGATGCTGCCAAAACGGCCGGATCAGATCTGCGTCTGTAAAGCGTTAATGTGGTTTTCCGTGCAAATCTGTAGCCGGACTTAGACTATATATTATCAGGATATTCAGCATCGCCGCGGGTAACCAGTCCGCATTTTGATTTTCGCAGAAATCGGCTTATTTTCGCGGAGCGGATCCGCCGGCCCGACCGGCAGCAGACCGGCCACGGAGGCACGGAGGTGCGGAGGCACGGAGGAGCGGAGCCACGGAGCCACGGAACACGGAACACGGAGGCGCGGAAGGATCCGCAAGAGAGAAACGAACTTGGAAATGGACACGAAAATCATCATATTCGACTTCGACGGCACACTGTGCGACACCAGACAGACCATCACCAGGACACTTATTATGACGATGGAGGAACTCGGGCTGCCTGTCGCCACAGAGGAGGCGTGCGCCGCCACCATAGGACTCCGCCTCGAAAGCGGCTTCAAGGTCCTGTTCCCGCAGCTGGACGAAGAACACATCGTCCTCTGCGCCTCGACCTACAGAAGGATCTTCGAAATCAACAAGAAAAAACTTGTGCCGACCATATTCCCGAACGTGCCGGAGACCTTGCAGGAACTCCACGACAAGGGCTACGTGATGACCGTGGCCTCGTCCCGCTCGCACGGATCGCTGGACGACTTCGTGGCCACTTTCGGGTTCGACAAGTACTTCTCGCTTGTCGTGGGGGCCAATGACACGGCCAAAGGGAAACCAGCCCCCGACCAGGTCCTGTACACCCTGCGGAAAACAGGATTCACCGCCGATGAGGCGCTCGTCGTCGGCGACATGCCGTTCGACATCCTGATGGGCAAGGGAGCGGGAGCCAGGGCCTGCGGCGTGACCTACGGCAATTCCTGCCGTGAAGAGCTGCTTTCCAGCGGTGCGGACTACGTCATAGACGACTTTTCGCAGCTTCCTGGGCTGCTTAAATAAATATTTTCGAAAAAACTTTGCAGGAAAGTTTGGAGGTAAAGGAATTTTGCCTATCTTTGCAATCTCAAAACCAAACGCTGGGTTCGTATAACGGTTAGTACTCAAGATTCTCAATCTTGCAATAGGAGTTC
>CAVJKE010000293.1:0-2482 GCA_963649695.1 bacterium | reverse complement strand
CCCTGGATCATCGAGAAGGGACGCATAGACGCGCACGTTGCAGAGCTGGTGGACAAAGTCGGTGCGCACTCCGTTAGGGGAGTCGTTGGCTGTCTTGTCCGCAGTCTTGGCAAGAAGAAGGTCGACGCTGCCGTCATCCGTGTTACGCACGAATGTGCTGTTAGTCTCATCGTAGGTGTAGCCGTAGCCGGCGGTGTTCTCCATCGTCCAACCGGTGTAGGCGAAATCTCCCGTGGTCTTGTCGATGCTCAGACCGTTTTCGATCATGTCGTACGGATGCCAGGACAGGAAGGTGAGCGAAGAGCCGTCTTTTCTCCAGTAGTAACTCTTGCCGCTGTCCCAGGCCTTCCACTTTTTCTCATCCTTGTTGTAGGAAATTTTCTCCTTTTCGATGAATATGCTGGATTCGGAAGAGTTTGTTCCCCATTTCTTGCCTTTGGCCAGCAGGTACGCCGAACTGCCGAAGGTCTCTGTGGAGTCGAACTTGACTGTCGTCGCTCTGGTCGAAACCTTGACCGGAGACAGGGTGTAGGTGATCTCGATGTCCTTGTCGTTCTCGACAGGGTTCACATCGTTGTTGACGCAGGCGCAGAACCCCAGCGTCATCGCGGCTAATAATATTCCTGTTTTTTTCATCCCGTCTTTGGCTTTATCCTGTTTATCGTCTGCCTTTCAGGTTTCAGTCTCGTTCAGGGAATCGTGGACCCCGCCTTCAGGCAATCCGCCGGGCTTGCGCCCTTTGTTGTTTTCCGGGCTTGCGCCCCTTTTATATTCAGGACTTGCGTCCCTTATTTATTTGGCACCCACGGGAGGTTTCACCCTCCCGCAGACGAAGGAAGCGTGCCGTGACGGATTTCCCGTCAGGCTTCGCTTCTAAAAGTTTGACTACTGGATAGTGATGTTCTGACCCGCTGTCTCCCAATCCTCTACGGCCGGATCCCAGAGGATCTCGTTCAGACCTAAGGTGAGGTTGATCGTGTAGATGTAGCCCATCTTCCACTCATCGAAGACAGCCTTGCCGGCCGTTGCGCTGTTGAGGCTTACGGTGTAGTCGATAGTCTCTTCCGTTGTGTTTGTACCGTTCTTTATGCTGATGGTGTAGTTAACGACGAAGGCATCGGTTGTCGTCTTATCCTGTTCAAATTTCTGAGGCATATAGAAGACCTGGTCTCCGGTGATGTCTGCCGCAGTGCTGGTGACGGTCGTGGCTGTGGAGGTGTAGGTCTGGTCTGCAGGCGTGTTGGTTGTCCAGCCTTCGGTCGGGAGCTGAACATAGACACCCTTGCTGTCTATGCCCTTGAACGTGATCGAGTTGATCTTGAATGTGATGTCTGTGCCGTAGTTCTGTGCGGTCTTGGCGGTGAATTTGACCTGTGAGAGCTTGTGATGGAAGAGGGTAGGTACACCGGTCGTGTAGTATTCCGGAGTAGAGTTGTTCTCATTCTGGTCTGCCATAATGTCGGCAACGAGGATGTCGTAGTTCTTGTTTGTGACAACATCGTGGGAAGCGATCTTGACTCCGTTGGTCGCGTCAACTGTCACTGTTCCCGGAACGGTGGCGTTGGTGTAAGTTTCCGTTGCCGGGGCGTAGGTCGGTGCTGTCCAGGCGAAGAATGTCAGTTTGCCGTTCTTCGGCCAATAGTAAGTAGTTGCTGCCTTCCATACGCTGTAGGTTGTGTTGTAGGAGATAACCGCATCGCTGAAGTATGTTTTTGCATCAGCTTTGTTGTCATTCCAGGTCTTTCCGGAAGCGAGGTACAGCGCCGTGGATTTGAAAGTCCAGTTGGTGTTGAATTCGGTTGTCGTTTTTACCTTAGGAGCTACATTGTAGGTGATCTCGGTGTCCTCGGCTGTCACAGGGGTCACCTCGGTCTTCGAGCAGGCTGCCACAGCCGCCACGGAAGTAAGTAAAAGTAATGCTTTCTTCATCTTTTATTTATTTTTTATTGTTTGCTATTGAATATCTTGACAATCTTAATATGTCGAATCTATTGAATATGTTGAATATGCCGAGTCTGTTGAATCTGTTGAGTCTGTTGTGTTTCTTTCAATTCTTTTAATCAGGCTATTCTGACTGGATTAGATGACGGTGACATCCTTCGACACGCCTACCCAATCCTCTACGGCAGGATCCCAGAGGATCTCGTTAACCGAGAAGGTGATGTTGAGGGTGTACTTTTTGCCCATCTCCCACGCTGTACCGAAGATCTCGCTGAGTTTCTTGGTCGCTGTCACGGTTTCGGTCACATCCGGGGTGTTGTCGCCGTTTGTGTCGTAGGCGATGTCGTACTTGATCTCGATTATGTTGTCAGCTGTGAAGACCTGTGGCATATAGATGTACTGGTCGATTCCTGCATTGTCTACGGCGGTGGCAGTCGTTGTGTTCACCACCTGGCCGGTCGTGCTGCTGTAGTAGGTCTGCGATGTTGACGAAGTCGCTCCCTGCATGGTATCAGTTTTCTGGTGATACCAACCTACATAG
>CAVJKE010000292.1:0-2527 GCA_963649695.1 bacterium | reverse complement strand
ATACTTCCTGGTCTCAGCGCCGATATGGAGGACCTGTTGACGGAAAAGGGCAGGGGAGAGGCTCTGCAATTCTGTGACTATCTGATGTTTTCGATCAGCCCCAAACCTATCGGGGACATCAGTAAAAGATTGGTCGCCGTGGTGGCCGACCTGGCCCCCGGCGACCGCGAACTTGAGCGGATGGTCGAGAGTTTCCGCGCGCAGCTGCCTTGCGGAACGAAACTCATCAACATCCGCGACTATCCCTTCAAGGGCGGCTGCGTCAGCTGTTTCAACTGCAGCACCGACGGCAAGTGCATCTATGCCGACGGCTTCGACAGTTTCCTTCGCGGGGAGATTCAGACCTGCGACGCCATCGTCTACGCTTTCACCATCCGCGACCACTCGATGGGCAGTTGCTTCAAGATGTACGATGACAGGCAGTTCTGCAACGGTCACCGGATGGTGACAATGGGGTCTCCGACCGCGTACATCGTGAACGGAGCGTATGCGCAGGAGCCTAATCTTCAGATGGTTATCGAGGCTTGCGCCAATGTGGGCGGAAATTATCTATGCGGCGTGGCGGTCAGCGACGGAGTGGAAGATCCTGTCCACCGCACGATGGATGTAGGACGGCTGGCGCAGTTGCTGGCCTATGCTCTGGAAAAGAAGTACCGCCAGCCGTCAAATTTCTACGGCGTGGACGGTATGCGCATATTCCGCGACTTGATCTATCAGATGCAGGGCATGATGCGCGCGGACCACAAGTCCTTCAAGGCCCACGGCCAATACGATTTTCCGCAGAAGAAGTGGAAGCAGTCCCTGACGATGTACCTGGTCGGCTGGATGATGCACAGCCGGAGAGAGGGCCTATTTTAACGCGTTGCTCTTCTTGCGAGTGATAAGGTCATTTGCAAAACGCATTGAATTTCTTGCGGAATCCGGTTAAAATGATTTTTACTAAAATTTTTATGGGATTATTATAAAATGGATTAACTTTGTGCGGTTTTGTTAGTATTATCTTAAAAATGAAAAAAATCAATTACCTATTCTTGATCTTATCCGCTGTTGCGGGTATGACTTTCGCCTCCTGCGACAAAGAGTCCAATGAGGACATCGATCCTACGGAAGGTGAGGAAGTGTTCTACGAGATCGACGAGGACGCCACCATCGATTGCACGGCCGAGGAACTGGCCGACCTCGCATTCGGCAAAGAAGGTTCCAACGCCGACGAGAGCATGCAGGAACTGCGTGAACTCTATCTTGAGAATGTGAAAGCCAAGGAAGATGAGCTGAACGAGGAATTCGGCGGCAACAGCTGTGTCCCGGGCTACCGCAGCTACAAATTCTATTACAACTCAAAGGACCTCAACGGCAACACCGTCCGTCTTTCAGGTAGAGTCGCCTGGGGAACATATTGGTTCTTCGGCTGGCACAACGCCGATCCGGACAACATTTTCCTTCTTGAACACTACACCATCACGAACAACTCCGGCTGCCCTTCAGAGGACGGTCACATCGAGCTGGCTCTCGCCACCGGTGACAACCTCCTCATCATGCCTGACTACATCGGCTACGGCAGCACCAAGGATATGCTCCACCCTTACCTGAACCACGAGATCGTCGTGACCAACTCGATCGACGCCCTCAAGGCCGGTTACGAGATCTGGAAGAAGTACGGCAGCGGCGAGATGGAGGATGACTGGAAACTGTACACCCTCGGCGCTTCCCAGGGAGCCAGCAACGCTCTCGCTGTCCACAAGTACTTCGACACCCACGATGACGAGGCCAGCAAATGGCGTTTCGACTACTCATACTGCTGCGCCGGCGCCTACAATCCGGCTCTTACGATGGAGAAATACTACGAGTGGGGCAAGTGCGCCTACATCGGAGCCATCCCTATGACCATCAAGTCCATGATCGCAAGCTATCCTTCCGTTATGGCCGGCTACTCTGAGTCTGATTTCTACAGCGAGAAGTACCTGAAGGTCAAGTCCAAAATCGATGACCTTCTTTCCAACAAGGAAGCCGACACCTCTGAACTCAACAAGAAGATCAAGGAACTGCTCGGAACCGAGGACCCTACGCTTGCTGACATCCTCAGCAAGACGGCCCTTGACACGAACTCAGGTCTCTGCAAGGCTTTCTTCTCCTGCCTTGAGAAGAACGACCTGACCACCGGCTGGACTCCTAAGCACATGATCAAGCTTTATGCCGGTGAGAATGACGACATCGTGCCTTACGCCAACACCGAGGCTGTAGTGAAAGCTTTCGGCAGCAAGGTCAACCTCTTCAAGAGCTACTGGACAGGCCACGTCAACACTTGCTACAAGTGGTACGGCACCCTCGCTACCGGTAACTGGTAGCAGATAGCCTGACACATAGATGTTCAAAGCCGGCCACCCCGAACGGGGCGGCCGGCTCTTTTTGTCATAAGTTAGCGGGAAACTTTCCTTTGCCGCTAACTATGAATTTCGTAAATTTGAAATCCGTAAATCCAGGTGATGCGGAGCGGCGGCTGGAAAGCCGTCAAGGAAACGTTTATAAC
>CAVJKE010000291.1:0-2536 GCA_963649695.1 bacterium | reverse complement strand
GATGGAATGTTAACAAAGGTAATAACAAATTCCTGCACAACAAAACGTTCTGGATATGTCTGAGTGCGGTTTCCGGTGATTTTCCTTTCCGGAAGAAGTTATTTTTCCGTCAGTGGCGAATTATGATTAACTTTGTCTGATTTTCGGACAAAATCTAAATAATTATTATAGAAATGAAAAAAGCATTTGTTACAGCCGTGGCGGCTCTCGCGCTTTGCGCCGGAGTGAACGCCCAGCCAGTCCAGAACAAGGTGGCCGATGTGGTCGAGCCGCTCCCTGCCGGAAGCGTGAAGTTCGACGGCTACTTCGACGATGACATCCGGAACTCCATCGACCATTGGGTCAACGGAGTGATGCCTTACGACAAGGTCATCGACTATTTTGTCAAAGGACGTCCCAAATTCGCCCTCGGAGAGTTCATCGGCAAAAGCCTCCGCACCAATTCTCTTCTGTACCGCTACAACGGCGACCCGGCTCTGAAGGAACTCACCAAGAACCTTGTCTACAAGCTGATGGCGACCCAGAAGAGCAACGGAAGCATCAGCTGCACAGCGATTGAAGACCAGCCTGGCGACCGCGACGGCGACATCTGGGAAAGGAAGTACGTGATGCTCGGACTTCTGCAGTACTACACCGACGTGGAGCAGGATCCGCGTGTTCTTTCCGTCCTTGAGCAGGAGGCGAAGAGCGTGATCGACCAGGTCGGCCCGGCCCCTAAGAAAGGCATCAACCAGCTCGGCTGGAGTTCCACCAACATCGAATCCTCATCCATCCTCGAACCTATGGTGAAGCTCTATTCCATCACAGGCAAGAAGGAGTATCTTGATTTCGCTGAATATATAATCCGCACCGGTGCCTCGAAGGGCAGCGACATATTCCAGCAGGTCTATGAGGGCGCGCATCTCTACGAGGTCGGCACGCCTTACCCTAAGGCCTACGAGATGACTTCCATCTGGGAGGGCCTCGCCGAGTACTACCGCGTCACCGGCGACCCGAAGTGGAAGGTCTGCCTTGACAACTTCTTCGACAAGGTGATGACCGAGGAACTTACCATCATCGGCAACGCAGGATCCGACATCTACTGGCCGAGACTCAACGGCGAGGGCTGGAGCAACACCGCCGTGGAGCAGACCAACCCTGACATCAAGCGTATGATGGAGACCTGCGTCGGCGTGACCTGGATGAAGTACTGCTCGCAGTACCTCCGTCTTACCGGCGACCCGAGGGCTGTGGACTGCATCGAGAACTACGCCTACAACGGACTTCTCGGCGCTATGAAGTCCGACGGCAAAACCTTCAGCTACGTCAACCTCCTCAACGGAGCCAAGGTGACCAACAGCGGCTGGGGCACCAACATCGACGGCCAGCCTGTCACCTGCTGCAACCTCAGCGGCCCTTGCGGACTTTCCTACCTCCCTTACATCGCTGCTATGCAGTCTTCCGACGGCCCTGTCATCAACCTCTACAACGCCGGCACCGTGACCGCCAGGACGGCCAAAGGAGCCGAGGTGAAACTTGGAATAGTCACTGAATATCCACGCGGCAACGAGGTTAAGATCTCGGTCGATCCTGCCGCCAAGGAGAAGTTCACCATCAAGTTCCACATTCCTTCGTGGAGCGAGAACACTTATTTCACCGTCAACGGAAAGGTTGTCAGCGGCGTGAAGGCCGGCTCTTATCTTTCTGTCGAGCGCAGATGGCAGCCGGGCGACAACGTCCGCATCATCTTCGACATGCGCGCGAAACTGATCAAGGCTTCCGACAAGGGCCGCAATCCTGAAGGCAAGTATTTCCAGGCCGTTAAATGGGGAGCGCTCGTCCTTGCCCGCGACGAGAACATCGATCCTGACTACAACAAGCCTGTGCAGGTTGTGGCCGACGCCAACGGCGATGTCGATGTCAAGGCTGTAGTCCCTCAGAAGGCCGGCACCAGGATGGAGTTCATCGTCCCTACCACCGAGGGCGACATCCATATGGTCGATTTCTCTTCAGTAGACTGCTGGAAAGGCAAGCACATCCAGACCTGGCTCCCTCTGATCCATTAGTGGAGAGGCCGGCAGGCAAATCAAATAAGCGGGTGTCCGGGACCGGGCATCCGCTTATTGTTTTTAGAACTCAAGACTCCAACGTACAGAAGGCATTATCGGCATTATGCTCAACTGTTTCCACTTCCCGTTCTCATTGAAAACCATATAGGCGTTATGCCTGTTCAGGATATTGAAGATGGAAAACGACCATGAAGATGTTCTGCCATTGTTGGTGGTTTCTATCGTATAGGCCAGGTCTATCCTGAAATAATCTTTCATTTTCAATGCGTTCCTTCCGCTCATCTCATATCTGTTGTAGTTGAGTTCTTCGAATTCGTCTGGATAATTGACAGTCTTTGACCGCTGATCCCAGTATGGCAATGAGATTCCCTGGTAAGATGAGACATAAGCCGTCACCCTGTTGCCGGATGAATATGAGAGTACACCGTTCAGATAACGCATCCGGATCTTTCCTCTTTTTGTCGCCGCCGAAGAAAACATATACTTTC
>CAVJKE010000290.1:0-2581 GCA_963649695.1 bacterium | reverse complement strand
GAACTGGGAGGATATTCCTACCCCGAGCAGCTTATGGACATCTGGCATTTCGACCAGGAGAAGTTCGACGGCCTGAAAGACCTCATCGAAGTGGACACGGCCGGCGTCAAGGCATATTCATTATGGACGCTTCCTGAAAAGGAACTCGCCGCCCATCCCTACATCGGGAAGCGGGCGGCGAGAAGCATCGTCATATTCAGGGAGAACACTCCCCCGTCGGGCTGGAGCGTCGAGGCCCTGCTTGAAGCGGGGATCCTCGAGCCGGAGAAAGGTGAGAAACTGGCCCGGTGCCGGATCGCCAGGGAATGAGGCACTTTAAATAAACCGTTCAATCTCAAGGCTTTGACCCTCGGGGATGATGCTCGAGGATGGAACGCTGCCAGGTCGACCTGTCGATGTGGGTGTAGATCTCCGTCGTCGTGATGCTCTCGTGGCCGAGCATATCCTGCACCACGCGCAGGTCCGCCCCGTTCTCGACCAGATGCGTGGCGAAGGAATGCCGGAAGGTGTGAGGGGAGATCTCCTTGTGGATTCCGGCCAGCATCGCCTGCTTCTTGACCATATTGAACATCGAGATCCGGCTGAGCGACTTGCCGAAACGGTTGAGGAAGAGGATGTCGTCGAACTCGGCAGAAGCCGGGGCCGGACGGACGGCAAGGTAGTCATTGATGGCGGAGACGGCCATCTCGCCCATCGGCACTATGCGTTCCTTGTCGCCCTTGCCGACAACTCTCACAAAGGAATCATCTAGATAGACGCAGGATATTCTTAGACCCACAGCCTCGGAGACCCGCAGCCCGCAGCCGTAGAGAACTTCGAGGATGGCCCTGTCGCGGCGGCCCGTGGAGGATGAAAGGTCGACGGAATCCATTATGGCCTCGACCTCCTCGACAGACAGGACCGACGGCAGGTAGCGGCCTTTCTTCGGAGATTCCACAGCGTCGCAGGGATTCTCCGCCCTCTCCCCCTCCATCACGAGATAGTCGAAGAAAGAGCGCAGGGCGCTGATGACCCTGGCCTGCGAACGCTTGGAAAGTTTCCCGTTGGAAGACAGGTAGCCTACGATGTCCTGCGTGGTGACGTCGCGGGGAGCGGAGGCCACGGCGGCGAAGAATTCCTTCAGATCCGATGAATATGACGACACGGTGTTGGCCGACATCGCACGTTCTATCCTCAGATAGGAGGAATAACTTTTCAGAATACTCTCCGTGACCTTGTCCATACCCTGCGGAATGACTTAAAGGGTTCTGTACTTCTTGCCGTAGTCAAGCTGCTGCTGGAGGTAGTCGTCCACATAGACAAGCTGGTAGTCAACCACTTCCCCGTTCTTCACGACCGGCACGATGTCAGGATTGACGAAACCGCCGTAAGGCTTGAGGTTCAAGGCCTTGTACCTCTCGAGAACCTCCTTGTGGAGTTGCGGGTCGATGTTGACGGCATAGGTCTCGACGAGATTCTTGCCGGCGGCGTAGTCGCCCTCGGACTTGATCCTCTGGATCTCGGCGAGCAGACGGGCGAACAGGCCGCGCAGAGCCTGGTAGTCATTGACCACGAAATAGGTCTTGCCGTCACGCACCTTCTTCTCGATGACATTGTCGGCCGCACCCTTCTCGTAGCACCACTCGGCGATCAGCTTGCGGTTCTGCATGTGGGCCTCGGTGTTGGTCTTGCCGAGTTCGACGCGGGTGAACTGCACGAAGAGGCCGTTCCTGATGTAATTTGAATATGCAGGCTTCCAAGCCTCGGAATCAGGTATGATGCCGAGTTCGACCAGTTTAGGGTCGGCGATGTAGTAGAGTCCGAAAAGGTCGGCCCTGGCCTCCTCCAAAGTGGACTGGTACTCGCCCAGAGCGTTGGACGAGACTCCCGGCAGCAGCTGTCCCGAACCGTGGCCGAGGCATTCGTGAAGGTCGGTGTGGATCTCGTCGGTGTAGGAGCCGTACTTCTTGAAGGCGTCGATCTCGGCCTGGTCGTAGGCGAACTCCTTCAGAGTGCTGTTCGGAGACTCCTGGGCGGCGTAGTCGTAGGCGTGGGTTATGTTGGCGATGGTCACGGACTTCGAGCCGTAGTCCCTTCTGATCCAGTCGGCGTTAGGCAGGTTGATTCCGATCGGCGTGGATGGATAGGTCGCTCCGGCGAGCGTCACTCCGTTCACGACCTTGGCCGAGACTCCCTTGACCACAGGCTTGCGGAAACGCGGGTCAACCGGCGAATTGTCCTCGAACCACTGGGCGTTGGCGCTCAGCACCTCCGTACGGGCGGAAGCCGCCGAGTCCTTGAGGTTCACATAGCCCTCCCAGGTGGCCTTGCGGCCGAGCGGGTCGTCATAGTTCTCGATGAAACCGTTTACGAAATCGACAGTACCCACGGTGTCCTGCACCCAGAGCACATTGAAATCGTCCCAAGTCTTCAGGTCACCCGTCGTGTAGTAGTCGACGAGGGTCTCGATGGCCTTCTTCTGAAGGTCTGTCTCGGCCACGGCAGCCGCCTTCTCAAGTTCGGCGCAGATCTTCTCGATGGCCTGGCCGTAGATGCCTCCGACCTTCCAGAGTTTCTCCACCACCTTGCCGTTCTCCTTGAC
>CAVJKE010000289.1:0-2601 GCA_963649695.1 bacterium | reverse complement strand
AGAGCATATGTCTGGTAGCGAAATCACGACCAGACATATGTTCTTTTCGTTGGTTATCAGCCCCTTATCTGCCACGGGCCACGATTATATTTTTCGTCCAGTCCTGAATATCACTTCTTTGACCTCAAGGCGTTCGCGAGGATATTCAGAAAATCTTCAGGAGAAATCACCAACAGGACTGATTATTGGCTATCTTTGCTCATCGGGTCGAAGGAGATGGACGGCCATAAAAATCAGAACTTGTGGCTGTGGAGTTTGGTGCCGGAGGCGTCGAAGATGTCGAGGCGGATGCCGCGCGAGTCCACCACAGCGTCGATGCGCTGGCGGTTGGCGTTGCAAAGCACCGGGAAATCAGCCCCTATCGTGCCGGCCTCGTGGAATCTGTATTTATGAATATGCGCGCAGAGCATCAGGTCCACTCCTGTGCCGTTCAGAATCTGCACGAACTTGCTGGCCATCACGTTACCGTGCCATCCGTCGGCGTAAGGAGGAATATGGCAGAAGACGATCCTCTTCGAGGCGTTCTTGTACTCCTCGCTTTCAACCACGCCCTTCAACCATTCGGCCTCCTCGGCCACATAGTCCTCGGTCACCATTATGTCCAGATTGCGGATGTCGCTGTCGGCCTTGTCCTCACCGGAGTCCAGGAACAGAAAGAAATACTTCCCGTAAGACACAGTGTAGTAAGTCTTTCCGGTTGAAGTCTCGAGATAGTCAAGGTACTTGACGGCATCGTTGCCGCGATATTCGTGATTGCCCCTGCAAAGGTAGAGAGGCGTGTCCGAAGCGAAGAGTTTCGAGGCCGACTTCATATAGTGGATCCGGATCTCGGCCACGCTGTCCACGGCCGAGGTCATGTCGCCGTTGAAGCAGACGAAGTCGTACTTCCCTTTCGCATCCTTGAAAAGCACCCGCACCAGAGAATCCCCCTCGTGCATATCGTTGACCACACCGAACTTGACGCTATCATATTCAAGAGCCTTGGTGGTCACTTTGGTAGGCCGCTTCTTGAGGTCGAGGCCATAGCCTTCGTCGTAGATGATCCTCGCGCGGTTCTCCTGCGAGATGACGCCGCGGCACATCACCCTGTACCTGTAGGTAGTGCCAGGCTTCAGGCCCTTGACCGTGACCTTGTGGAAGGTGTCGATGGGTTTGCGGCCCATTCCCCTGGCATCCTGGTACTTTGGCCTTTCTACATTGTAGAAGTTCGTACCATCGTCCGGAGCAACCTCGATCCAGCCCACGGCCGGTCCATCGGTGGTCCAGACAACAGTGAAACTGTCCTCGGTGACATTCTGCAGATAAGGTCCGCAGTTGACCTTGACCTGGGCGGAAGCAGCCGCCGCTATGCTGAAAATCAGCAGGAAAGACAAAATACGCTTCATCGGGCCGGTGTTCAGATTGATTCAACCTGCTTGTAGGCCGCCACGATCTCGGCGTTCATCGGATCGTCGACGGCGATGCCGGTGATCTCGGCCACGGCCGCCGCAAGGCCCTTTGACTTGATGAGTTCCATCATGCTGACGCTCTGAGGGTCAGCAGGATTGTCGAAATGCAGGGCGGCTCCGACTCCGAGCAGAATCTTGTCGTAAGGCAGGCCGAAACTCCTTGCGGTCATCGCCGGCTTGACGAGCCTGTCATCCGCTGAGAGCTTGCGCATCGGATCGCGGCCGACACGGTTCACGTCGTCCTGAAGGTACGGATTGCGGAAACGCTTGATGATCTTGTCTATGTACTTGAAATGAGCCTCTTTGTCAAGGCCGAACTGCCTGACGAGAGCCTCGCCGCTCTGACGCATCGCCGCAAGCACGGTCTCGTAGATCTCCGGAACGGCGATGCTGTCCGTGATGGTCGACTGGCCCTTCATCTTGCCGATGTAGGCCGTGATGGCGTGACCGGTGTTCAGAGTGAAGAGCTTACGCTCGATGTAGGCCAGAAGGTTATGGGCCATATTCATTCCCTCCACTTCGGGAGCCGGGCCGACGAAGGCTTTTTCCTCAACGTTCCACTCGTAGAAGCGCTCCACGGCGACGTCGATAGGGTTTTCGCTGCGCACCGGAGGCACGATGCGGTCCACTGAGCAGTCAGGGAAGCCCACGTGACCTTCGCACCAAGCCTTCTGATCGTCGTCAAGATGGGTGAAGACGGCTTCCTTCAGGCGGGAAGTCGCCATCAGGCCGTTCTCGCAGGCGATGAGGTTCAGAGGAGCCTCGATGCCGCAGTCGCGGCGGGCGATGATGCCCTTGGCGATCGCAGGGGCGATGAACTGGAGGATTCTCAGACCAACTGCCGTGGTGATGAGGTCGGCCTCTTTAATCTTCTCTACAACCGCATCGGTGGAGGAATCGACCGCTGACACGCCTGTGATGAGGATGTCTTCGCTTTCGATGTCCCTGATGTGGACGGTGTACTGTCCGTCTGCGTTGATCCTGTCAACTATCTCTTTGTTGACATCCGCGAAAATGACCTTGTAACCGGATTTGGAAAGCACGGCTCCGATAAAACCGCGGCCGATGTTGCCGGCTCCGAACTGTATCGCTGTTTTCATATACCTTAACTGTCGTTTGTAATTTATTGCCTGTGAAAAATAATACCTTATCT
>CAVJKE010000288.1:0-2613 GCA_963649695.1 bacterium | reverse complement strand
GTGCCGGAATCCATTTGTCGGCCACGATGCCGACCAGGGCCGGCATGAAGATGGACACGAATCCCTGTGTGGCGAAGAACAGCCAGATCTGCGGGCCGAGACCCGCCTTGCCGAGGAAACTGCCCATAGAGGTCAGATAGGCTCCCCAGATGGCGTACTGGAGAAAGTTCATGATGATCAGCCTTAGGCTGATGTGCTTGTTAGTCATAATGTTATTTGTTTTTAATCTTGTTTTGGCATTCTCAAAACAAACAAATGTACAAGTTTTCGGCTAAAAATCACTATCTTTGAGGGTTAAATTATTGGTAATGGAATTTAAAAAGCTGGCCGCTGACAAAGGCTCGATGGCGAGGACAGGAATCCTCACGACTGACCACGGGGAGATCAGAACCCCGATTTTCATGCCGGTCGGCACCGTCGGCTCCGTCAAAGGAGTCTATCACCGTGACCTTAAAGAGGACGTGAAGGCCGAGATCATCCTCGGCAACACCTACCATCTCTACCTGCGCCCGGGGCTTGGGACTTTGCGCAAGGCGGGCGGCCTGCACAAGTTCGAGAACTGGGACAGGCCTATCCTGACGGACAGCGGCGGTTTCCAGGTCTTCTCCCTGACCAAGATCAGAAAGATCACCGAGGAGGGCTGCCGGTTCCAGTCCCACATCGACGGCTCGCGCCACATCTTCACACCTGAGAACAACGTGGACACCCAGAGGATCATCGGGGCGGACATAATGATGGCTCTGGACGAGTGCTGCCCGGGCGACGCCGACGAACGCTACGCCGCCAAGTCGCTTAAACTGACGCAGGGCTGGCTCGAACGCTATTTCAAGCGTTTCCTGGAGACCGAGCCTCTGTACGGCTACAACCAGGTGATGTTCCCTATCATCCAGGGCTGCGTCTACCCGGAACTCCGCAAGAGGGCCGTGGACCACGCCCTGAACCTTGTCGGAGACAGTCCGGCCGTAGGCGGTTTCGCAATCGGAGGCCTGGCCGTCGGAGAGCCTACCGAGAAGATGTACGAGATGCTTGAACTCGTCTGCCCGCTCCTTCCACAGGACAAGCCTCGCTATCTGATGGGGGTCGGCACTCCGGCAAACATCCTTGAAGGCATCGCGAGGGGAGTGGACATGTTCGACTGCGTGATGCCGACCCGCAACGGCCGCAACGGAATGCTCTTCACCTGGAACGGAATAATGAATATGCGCAATTCCAAGTGGGCTGAAGACTTCTCGCCGATCGACCCGGACGGGGCCTCGTTCGTCGACCGGACATATTCAAAAGCCTACCTGCACCACCTTTTCATCGCGAAGGAGATGTTCGCCGCGATGATAGCGAGCGAGCACAACCTTGCGTTCTACCTCGACCTTGTCCGCGCCGCGCGGCAGCACATCGAGGCAGGGGATTTCGCCTCGTGGAAGGAAGCGACCGTGAAGAAAGTAACATCTAGACTGTAGACCGCTATGAACTGGGGATTGAAGAAGATTGACTGGTATATCATAAAGAAGTTCATCCTGACCTTCTTTATCGCCCTTCTTCTCATCATAGGCATCGTCATAATCTTCGACATCAGCGAGAAGATCAACCATTTCGTCGAGAACCACGCTCCGCTCAAGGAGATCGTCTTCGACTACTACGTGAACTTCGTGCCGTACTTCGTCAATATGTTCAGCCCGCTGTTCGTGTTCATCACCGTGATCTTCTTCACTTCGAGGATGGCCGCCAACAGCGAGATCATCGCGATCCTGTCCTGCGGAGTCAGCTACAAGCGGATGCTTGTGCCGTACATGGTCTCGGCCTTCCTGATCGCGGCCTTGTCGCTTTCGCTCAACCTCTGGGTCATCCCGAGGTCCAACGTGGTGAGGGTCAATTTCGAACAGAAGTATGTCAAGCACAGGTCGGCGCTTTCCTCGAACAATGTCCACTACCAGATCGATCCGGGCAAGTTCGTCTCCGTGGAGTCGTTCAGCACCTGGAACAACACCGCCTACGACTTCTCCCTCGAGGACATCGAGAACAACAAGCTCGTGCGGAAGATCTCCGCGGAGAAGGCCGTGTGGGACAGCACCTTCGGAGGATGGACGCTGAAGAACTATTTCATCCGTGAATATACCGACGGTCTGCACGACCGCATCAGGAGCGGCGAGAAACTCGACACCGTCCTGAACCTGACCGTCACCGACTTCTACAGGAACAAGAAGACCGTGGAGACCCTTCCGGCCGCCCAGCTGGAGCAGCTGATAGCGACCCAGAAGATGCGCGGCGACGCCAACGTGATGTACGCCCTGATCGAGAAGCACACCCGCCTGGCCCTGCCGTTCTCCGCCTTCATCCTCACCCTGATGGGTGTCTGCCTTTCGTCAAGGAAGCGGAGGGGAGGCATCGGTCTCAACATAGGAATCGGTATAGCCTTGAGTTTCACCTACATCCTGTTCCTGAGGTTCAGCCAGATGTTCGTCTACTCCGGAGCGATGAGTCCGTTCTTCGCCCTGTGGCTGCCTAATGTGGTCTTCGGAATCATCGCCATAGCACTTTACACCAGAGCATCCAAATAATTAAATATTTATGTCACAACACACCTTATCCCCACTGAAACGGTCGGTAGTCGGCGTTCAG
>CAVJKE010000287.1:0-2626 GCA_963649695.1 bacterium | reverse complement strand
TGATCGCGGCTTGCACCGGTCTCTCGTTGGATGAAGTGGCCAAGCTGTAAAGCACGGCGGTGATATGATGTCAATCAGTCAAACATTTGCCTCTGCGGAGTTTAGTTATATCTCATATTTTAACTGAAGCGTAGCGGTAACCACTAATTTCAGAGTGGCTACCGCTACGCTTTTGAAGTGTTTGATTGTCCTATCGTTACCTGAAGAAGCGGGAGACCCAGTCGTGGTCGACGCGTGCGAAGCCGGCGTCGGGCTTGACGGAAGGATTGCGGCGGATGATGCCGGCACAGTCCTCGTAGACATTGAAGCCTATCTTCAGGCCCAGCATCTGGCCGTCGGAAGGGTAGTAGAACTCTATGTCGTTGTCGGCCCCGTCGACCCGGTAGAACTTGAACTGAGCCGAAAGAATGTCTTTCGAGCCGCCTTTCCCGGCCATCTCCATCTTGGTGATGTGCTTGCACATCTCGATGACGCAATCATCCAGACCTGCATCGAATATGTTGACCTTCTCGATCAGGGTTCCGGTGTCGGCTACCCGGCGGAGTGTGTAGCCGTCAAGAGCCTGCGAAATGGCCTCCATCTGCGTTTCTAGAGCCTTTTCCTGCTCTTCTGACAGGATTCCGTCCGGCATGGCCCAGACCATCAGACGGGAGTCCGGATCGTGGTAGAGGGTCTGGTAACGGGCAAGGTTGGCTTTGCCGCAGTGCGGGCATTCCCAGACGAAGAGCGAACCGTCCTTGACCTTGGCTCTAAGGTCAGGATTCTCTCCCACATTGATGCGGTTCCAGACCTCGATTCCGTGCTTCTCTCCGCAGGAGGAGCATACAGCCATAACCTTCTCTGACATATTCGTTGATTATTTATTACTTGTCAAGCCATTTCCAGACCTTGTACATCAGCGCCCCCCAGGCTAGGAACAGCACCACATAGACCCAGAACGGAAGTTTGGCTGCGTAGTTGGTGCTTTGGGTGTACTTGTCAAACTCCGGGATGTCGGCGTAGTAATATGCCCCCGCTCCGAAATCCAGGGAGTCCTGCAGCCCCATTCCGTGAAACATTATGTAGAGGGCGGCGATGACCGTCGCCCCGAACACTGTCAGAGTCAGAATCTTGCCGGTTTTCTTCCAGTCCATGATCCGGTGGCTGAGAAAAAATATTCCTTTACCTTGCTAGTCGAGGGTAGGGATAGGGAAGAAGTTGCCGGAGAGGAGGAGCCAGACGGCGAAGAAGGTCAGCACGATGTTGAATGACTGGCCGATGATGTAGAGCCACAGCACCTTGCCTCCCTGCATGTTCTTGATGATCTCCTTGAAGTTGGTGTCAAGGCCGATGCTGGTGAACGCGAGCACGAACGCCCAGTTCTTGTACTGGTCGAGGACCTTGTTGATGGCTCCCACCTGGTCAGCGCCGAAGATAGGCTGGATCAGGAATGAAGCGACCATAGAGGCGATGAAGAAGCCGAGGATGAACTTAGGGAAGCGCACCCAGATCTCGCCAGGGCCGACTTTCGTGGTTCCGTCGTTGTCGATTTTGGTGGCGAAGAACACTGCCACGAAGAAAGCGATGAAACCGATGAGGATGTTCTGGATGGACTTAACCAGCACGGCGGCCTGCTGCGCCTCAGGGCCGAGGGCGGTGCCAGCCACGACGACCGCGCCCGTTGAATCCACGGTGCCTCCGATCAGCGAGCCTCCCATTATCTGGGACATTCCGCAGGCTCGGATGATCACCGGCTCGAAGACCATCATAAGGATTGTGAATATGATGGAGATGGACACGGTGATGGAAAGGTCGTCCTTCTTGGCTTTTGACGCCGCAGCTGTGGCGATGGCGGCGCTGGTGCCGCAGACGCTGGTGGCCGAGGCCATCGTTATGACGAGCGGCTTGTTGTCGATCTTGAGAACCCTAGTGCCGAACCACCACATGAACAGGATCACGATAGGGGTGACGATCCAGGCTATTCCGAGGCCGTAGAGACCGAATTTGGCGATGTTGGAGAACAGGACGGAGAAACCCATTATGACAAGTCCTGACTTGATGTAGAACTCTGTCTTGATGGCCGGCTTGAGCCAGTCCGGAACTCCGACAGTGTTGGAAATCAGAAGACCTACCAGAAGTGCCCAGAAGGCCCATTCAAGATAGCGGTTGAGGGTGTACTCGGCGCTGATGAGGCGTACGACGAGGGCGATGACGAACAGGCCGATTAGAGCGGGAACATATTTCTTCACACTTTCGCCTTGGAGTTTGACTCCGACCGTGAAAAGCACTCCGAGAGTGATGAAGGTCACGAGGAACTTGTGCCAGAACGCCCAGGAAGCCAGCTGCTCTCCAAGAGGGACCACTTTTGCCGCTGCGGCTTCGGAGAGGGACTCTCCCACAGTCCAGGTGGCGAATTTAACTGCCGAGAAATCAAATGCTTTTGTAAGGACGGCGATGCAGGCGATGATGATCACGATGCCTCCGATCCAGATTGCCTGCCAGTCCTCTTTACCCCAGAACGCAGGTACAGTCTTACCTTTTTCCATTTATTGATGAATTAGTATAATATCTTACTATTTCGCAAAGATATAACAACAGATGGTTTCTCGCAACAGTTTTCAAAACTTCTGTCAAGTAATCGGCTGGC
>CAVJKE010000286.1:0-2662 GCA_963649695.1 bacterium | reverse complement strand
CTCCTGTACTGGAGCTTCTACCTGAGCCTCAACGTTTTTTGTTTCTTCTGCCATAATGGAATTAAAAGATAACTAGTTGTTTAACAATATTTTTGCACCCTACCGGACAACACCGTCAAGGCGAGGCCGGTCAAAAGGCTCGCAAAATTAGACAAAATTCTCTGATTTACAAGAAGAAAGTACTCAAAATCTTCCAAAAAACTCTCGGCCGCCCGGCGGGAACACGCCGAAGCCGGAGTGGCCGGACGCCAAGACTACAGCTTGTTGTTTTTCCTGAACAGGTAAAGCACCAGCACGACGGTCAGCAGCATCACGCCGACCAGGCAGAGCCACGTCCAGCCCTTGTCCATAAAAGGCAGAGGGACGTTCATCCCGTAGAAACTGGCCACGAGGGTCGGCGGCATCAGAAGCACGGAGACAAGGGTGAAGGTCTTCATGATCTTGTTCTGGTCCAGGTTGATAAGACCGACAACGGTGTCCTGGAGGTATTCAAGCCTCTCGAAAGCGAAGTTCGTGTGGTTGATCAGCGAGGTGATGTCCTGCAGAAGGACCGAGAACCGGCTCTGCAGTTCGGCCGGATACTTGTCGCTGCGGAGCATGTTGGAGATGAGACGCTGCTTGTCTACTATGTTCTCGCGGACGAGCATCGTGTTCTCCTGCAGCTGGTTGATGTCCAGGAGGAAGTCCTCGTTGATGTCCTCCTGCTGGTTGATTCTCTTGCTGTACTGGGAGACCTCCTTGCTCATCAGCTCGATCATGTCGGCGTCGAGGTCGACACGCTGCTCCATTATGCTGGCGAAGACCGTGTAGCCGTTCGGGTAGAGCTGAGGCATGGCGACAATCCTGCGCTGGAGTTCGGTGAAACTGCGCAGAGGCACATCCCTCAGGGTCGTCAGACAGTTCCCGACGAAGGTGAAGGAGACGGCCTCCATCGAGTAGTCCTCCGGACCAGGCATAAGGAAGTTGGTGTTGGCGAAGATCGCGTCCTCAGTCTCGGAGAAACGGGAGGAACTCTCGATCTCCTCGGCCTGCGCGCGGCTCTGGATCTCTTCTCCAAGATATTCATCCACAGTGTGTTTCTCCTCTCCCGAAGGGGAGAGAATGTCAATCCAAAGGACATCGTCCCTTTTTACTTTGGAAAGCTCCGTTTCAGACTGGCTCACAAGCAGCTTGCCGTTCTGTCTGTAGAAAATCGCGATCATACTCTTCCTGTTTTTCCCGGCACGCTCGTCGGAAGGGTTGTACTTCAATGCTTGGGTCGCCTCAACATTACGGAGAAGTCAAGACAACTTCGCGAAATTAGAAATATTTTCTCAAAAAAAGTTAAAAATCAAAAAATAAAGGAACGACTACACGAATTCCAAAAGGATGTTGAGGCCGATGAGAATCAACACGACTCCCCCGGTGATCTCCGCCGGACGGCCGAACCGCGCGCCGATCTTCTGACCGCCGAACATGCCGCAGATGACCGAAAGCATCGTGACCAGGAAGACAGCCGTAAGATTGATGGCCATCTTCACCGGCGGGACGAAACCCATCGAGAGGCTGACACCCACGGCGAAAGCGTCTATGCTGGTCGCCACCGCGCCGATCACGACATTCTTGATTCCGTTGAGGTCGCGCACCTCCGCCTCGTTTTTGACGGCCTCCAGAATCATCGAGCCGCCGACATAGAGCAGCAGGAGGAAGCCTATCACCTTCGCCGCCGCAGCGATGCGTTCAGCGAATATGCCGCCGAACATCCAGCCGAAGGCCATCAGCCCCATCTGGATGAAACCGAACGCCAGCGCGATCGGGAGGACTTTTTTGAAAGATATCTTGTCAAGCGTGACGCTTGAGCAGGTCGAGACCGCGAAGCAGTCTGCGCAGAGTGACAAAGCCAGGAGCAACGACTCGGCGATTGATGTCAGCATAAAATACGGTATTTAAAAGAGTTGAATTGATCAGGTTACGGCCTGAAAATCTGGCGGTTCACAATCGAGCGGCCTAGGGTGAGTTCATCGGCATATTCAAGGTCATCCCCGAAACCGAGTCCACGGGCGAGGGATGAGACCTTCACTCCGGTGTCCTCGATACGGCGGTAGATGTAGAACGCGGTCGTCTCCCCTTCCACATCGCCGCTCAGGGCCATTATCACCTCGACATCCTCCGGCTTCACTCCGTCAAGGGAGACCGTCCGGCGCACCCTCTCCACCAAAGAGGCTATCGTGAGGTCGGAAGGACCGACGCCGGCTATCGGGGATATGATGCCTCCCAGCACGTGGTAGACTCCGTGGTACTGTCCCGTGTTCTCGATGCTCATCACGTCGCGGACATTCTCCACGACGCAGATCGTGCGGCGGTCGCGGGACTTGTCGGAGCAGACGGCGCAGATGTCCTCGTCGGAGATCATCCAGCATTCGCGGCAATACTTCGCCTCGTCGCGCAGACGGACGATCGACTCGGAGAAATGGTGGACGCTCTCCGAAGGCTGCCTCAGCAGGTGCAGAGCGAGCCTGAGCGCGCTGCGGCGGCCCACTCCGGGAAGGGAGCTTATGGACTGCACCGCGTCCTCAAGGAGCTTCGAAGGGTATTTTTCAGGACTTGTCATCTTGAATGTCAGTTATTATTTAAGTTTCGCATGTGCGAAACACCTTGTTTCCCGTCACTTATGTGACGGAGC
>CAVJKE010000285.1:0-2665 GCA_963649695.1 bacterium | reverse complement strand
GGCGCTACCATCCTCGAGAACGTCGAGGCCCTGCCGGACAGCCTGCTTTTCTGGCGCTCCTCCACTCACTTCATCGGCGGTTTGGGAGTAGTGGTCTTCCTCCTGCTGATCATCCCCGGCTCGTCGCAGATGCGCCTGAGGCTGACCAGCCTTGAGCTGTCCTCCCTGTCGAAGAGGGAGTACAGGTCCGGGACCAACAAGACGGTCTACATCTTCACCTACGTCTATTTCGGGATGCTCGCCGCGTCCTTCCTCCTTTACATGCTGGCCGGGATGAGTCCGTTCGACGCGATCAACCACGCCATGAGCGTCACCGCCACAGGAGGTTTCAGCACGAGAAACCTGTCGATAGGGGCGTATGACTCGGTGGCCGTCGACCTTGTCACGATGTTCTTCATGCTTCTGTCGTCCATCCATTTCGGTATGGTCTTCGTGACGGTCGTGACAAGATCCCTCAGGCCGTTCAGAAACGAGATATTCAAATTCTACCTCTGGTCGCTGGTCATCGTCGGCGCGATCGTGACGATGTCTCTGAAGGTGCACGGGGTGGAGCAGACTTGGGGCGAGGCCTTGCTTTCCGGCTCGTTCCACGTGCTGAGCTTCGCATCGACCACCGGCTTCAGCATCGCCGACAACAGCGTCTGGCCGGTGCTGCCTTCCGCTATGCTCGTCTTCGTGGGCATCTGGTGCGGAATGGCGGGGTCGACCTCGGGAGGTGTCAAGTCCGACAGGGCGCTGATGCTCTGCAAGGAGATCAAGTACCAGCTCAAGATGGTGCTTCACCCGGCCTCCGTCAACGAGATCCGCATCAACGGCAGGGTAGTCCGCCAGGAGGACGTGCTTCCGCATATTCTTTATCTGGCCTTGTACTTTATGGTCGTGATCCTTTCCGTGGCCGTCTGCCTTGTGCTGGACCCGGACAACGGTCACGCTCTGACCGCCACCCTGACCTCGCTGAGCAATGTGGGCATCTCGGTGGGGGACATCGGCTCGCTCGGCAATTTCAACGCCGAGCCGGTCTCGACCAAACTCCTGTACACCTTGGACATGTTCCTCGGCCGTGTCGAGATCTATCCGATCCTGGCCGTGGTGATGATGCTGTTCAGCAGAAGGAACAAGTAGGACTATGGACAGGGGGGATTTCTTCTACAGGCGCTTCAAGGACAGTTTTCCGTATGATCTGACGGAAGATCAGGACTCGCTTTTCCGCCAGATAGCGGACTTCATCACCTGCGACGACGCCGACATCCTTGTGGTCAACGGCTATGCCGGAACGGGCAAGACCTCGGCGATGGCGGCGGTGATCGGCTCGTTCGATGACCTGAGGCCGGTGCGCCGTGCCTCCGGGGAAACCGCGGAAGAGCAGGGGAAGGATGAATATGAAGAAATATGCTTCCTGATGGCTCCGACGGGCAGGGCCGCCAAGGTCCTCTCTCTCTACGCCGGGAAACCGGCCAGGACGATCCACAAGAGCATTTACCGCCAGAAATCTGTGGGCGATGACGGCTTCGGCCAGTTTTCCCTTGCCCCCAACAAGCTCTCCCACAAATTGTTCATAGTCGACGAGGTCTCGCTTATCGGCATCGATGACCAGCAGCGGCAAAGTTCCGCGCAGTTCGGCACGGGAGACCTTCTCAAGGACCTTGTCGAATATGTCAGGGCCGGAAACGACTGCCGTCTGATCCTTATCGGCGATTCGGCCCAGCTGCCTCCTGTCGGGATGGAGGCCTCGCCGGCTCTGGCGAAAGAGTGTATGGACTGCTTCGGCGGAGTGCGTTACGCCAGCCTTTCGCAGGTGGTGCGCCAGAAGAAGGAATCCGGCATCCTGCACAACGCGACCATTCTCCGCGGCCTGGTAGAGGAAGACCCCTACGGAGGGGCAGTCTTCTCTCCGGAGGACCTGCACCTCAGCGTGGACGGGTTCGACGATATTGTTAGAATCACCGGCGGGGAACTGATCGACAGCCTCAATTCGGCGTATTTTTCTGAATATTCAAAAGACGACGCCGTGGTTCTCTGCCGCTCCAACAAGCGGGCTAACCGCTACAACGTCGGCATCAGGGCGCAGGTCTTCTATGACGAGGACCGGCTGGTGAGAGGGGAGAAGCTGATGATTGTCAGGAACTGCTACCGGTTCACCGAAGGGATCGAGGGTATGGACTACATCGCCAACGGCGACATCGCCAAACTGGTGTCCGTCAGGAATTTCGAGGACAGGTACGGGCTTCATTTCGCCGACGCGCGGCTTTCTTTCCCGGACTATGACGACGCCGAGATCGTCGCGAAGGTCTGTCTGGACACTCTCGAGTCGGAGTCGGCTTCGCTGACCTACGAGCAGCAGAACCTGCTGTACCAGGGTGTCGACGCCGACTATGCCGACATAAAGAGCAAGAAGAAGCGTTACGAGGCCGTGCGTGAGGACCCTTTCTACAACGCTCTGCAGCTCAAGTACGCCAACGCCATCACCTGCCACAAGAGCCAGGGCGGGCAGTGGGCCTGCGTGTTCATCGACAATCCGTTCTGGCAGGACGGACTCACTGTTGATGACCTGAAATGGCTCTACACCGCCCTGACCCGCGCCACCGACAAGGTCTATCTCGTCAATTTCAAAGACGAATATTTCGTTTAGAAACAGGTGTCATACTCCGCGTCCAATGCCTCATTT
>CAVJKE010000284.1:0-2670 GCA_963649695.1 bacterium | reverse complement strand
CCAGGAAACCATAAAGTACGACAAGGATATGATGACGGAACGGGACAGGATCAATTCCGTCAACTATGCTAGGCAGGAAGGCCGTAAGGAAGGCTGGTGTAAAGTCACACTTTGATTGCGATGGAAGCGGATATGCCTGAATATGATTCCGTCACTGAGAATCGAAGGATCTGAAAGGGGAAACGGACGTCAGTACTGGGAAAGCGTGATGATACGTACTAAAGTATTTATGTCAAAAACAAAAGTTGATGCAGTTTGAAAAAGTGGTATCTTTACCAAATATATTAAACCACAGACGATAATGAAGAAATTACTGCTTGCCTTCGCCTGTCTGGCGATGACAATCGCCGCTCAAGCGAACCCGACACACAAAGTCAAAATCAACGACGGCCTTACGGTCAGCGTGGAAGCCTGCTCCGAGAGCATATTCAGAATCAAGGTGTCTCCGAGGAAGGATTTCACCGAATCCCTGATGGAACGCTACGGCATCATCAAGACCGACTGGACCGAGGTCGACACAAAAGTCAGCGACAAGGGCGGGGTCTGGACGCTCACCACTCCTGCATATTCATTGACAATCAACAAGAAGACGGGAGCGATGGCGGTGAAGGACGCCAAGGGCGGCAACGTCATCAGAGAAGTCAGGTTCCTGACCGCGGATGACAAGGTCTGCACCTCCCTGAAGGAAGTCATCAACGAGAAGTACGCCGACCTCAACGTTGTGGCCAACAACGGCGGCATCATCGGAGACGATGAGGGCAAGTTCGGCGAGGTCGACAAGCACGAGATCCCTGCATCCGACACCATCAGCACCATCAGCATCAAGATGGAGGACGGCGAGCGCTTCTACGGCGGCGGCAGCACCAGCCGCGACCATATCCAGCACAGGGGCGAACTTCTGAGGATGTGGACCACCTACCAGCACACCGAGATCCCGATGCCGTTCATGATGAGTTCCCGCGGCTGGGGAGTCTACAACAACTCCACCCGCAAGAGCTTCTTCGACATCGGCAGCCAGAACAAGTCACAGTTCAACATCCTCACCACCTACGACGAGGCCGATTTCTACCTGATGATGGGCAAGGACATGCCAGCGGTGCTGAATGAATATACCCTCGTCACGGGCCGTACCTATGTCCTGCCGAAATGGGCCTACGGACTCTGCTTCGGACCGAATATGCTCGAGAACCAGTTCGACATCCTCAACGACGCGGTACGCTTCCGCCAGTTCGAGGTGCCTTGCGACGTTTTCTGGCTTGAGCCTCAGTGGATGGAGAAGCGCTATGACTTCTCGACCGAGAAGAAATGGAACTACGAAAAGTTCTCTCCGGAGCCATACTGGGAGAAGAACAAGACCCCTAAGACAATCAGCCAAAGGCTCTTCGTCGGCAAGCTCCGTTCTATGGGCTTCCATCTCGGCCTCTGGCTCTGCGAAGAGTACGACCTCAGCATCCAGGAGGAGGACAACATCGCGGCCCGTACGGGCGGCAAGCTTTCCGGCCAGGAACACTGGATGGACCACCTGAAGCCGTTCATGGACCAGGGAATCGAGGGCTTCAAGCTCGACCCTGCCCGCACGATCGACAACCACAACAGCTGGCAGTACTACAACGGCCACACCGACAAGGAGATGCACAACCTCAACCAGGTTCTGCTCCCTAAGCAGATGCGCGAACTCGGCTACAACCACAACGGCAAGCGCACCTGGCACCACTACTGCGGCGGCTGGGCCGGCACACAGCGCTGGACCGCTTCCACATCAGGCGACAACGGCGGCGGCAAGACCGCCCTTTACGACCAGCTGAACCTCGGTATGAGCGGCTTCCTCAACACTTCCTGCGACGTGATGAGCGTTCCTAAGGAACTTGAGATGCCGGGACTGCATTTCGGTCTCTTCCTCCCTTGGGTCCAGATCAACAGCTGGTTCTCGATGATGCATCCGTTCTACTACAACAAGGAGGAGCAGGACATCTACCGCTTCTACGTCAAGCTGAGATATTCATTGGCCCCTTACATCTACTCGATGGCGCTCGAGGCCAATCAGAACGGTATGCCTATCGTGCGTTCGATGCCTCTTTGCTTCCCTGACGACCGCAACTGCGACGACATGACCTACCAGTACATGTTCGGCGACAGCTTCTGCGTCGGCATATTCACAAACGAGATCTACCTCCCTAAGGGAACGTGGACAGACGCCTGGACAGGCGAGAAGATCGTCAGCAAGGGCGAGACCATCACCCACGAGTACCCGGCGGACCGCGCGGGTCTGCTCTTTGTCCGCGAGGGTGCGATCATCCCTACCCAGCCGGACGTTCAGTACCTCGGAGCCAACGCCTTCGACAAAATCATCCTCAAAGTCTACCCTCACGGCGACAGCAGCTACACCCTGCTCGACGACGATGGAGAGACTTACGAATATGAGAACGGAGCTGTCGCTTCGACTTTGTTCGAGTCCCACGAGAAGGGCGGAGCGGTTGAGATCGTGGTCAACCCTGTGCAGGGTACCTTCAACGGAATGCCTGCTGAGCGTGAATATTCATTCTCCGTTCAGAGAGATTCCAAGCCGGCTTCGGTTTCCGTCAACGGGAAGGCCGTGGAGGATTGGACCTACGAAGGTGGAATGGTGAATTTCGCCGCCGGAAAGGTCTCCGTGGCCGACAAGGTAGTGGT
>CAVJKE010000283.1:0-2676 GCA_963649695.1 bacterium | reverse complement strand
TCTTCGTTCTTTGGACCGAAGTTCCTGCGGTCGCCGCCATTGCGGCGGTCGCCTCTGCGGTCATCCCTGCGGTCGAAACCTCTGCGGTCACCACCGTTCCTGCGGTCGCCGCCATTGCGGCGGTCTCCGCGGTCTGAACCGCCTCTGCGGTCGCGGTCTCCACCGCTGCGAGGACGGCGCTCAGGCTCGACATAGCCTTCCGGCTTAGGAGTCAGGGCTCTCATTGAAAGCCTCATCTTGCCGGTCTTGGAATCGATCTCAAGCAGCTTGACATCGACCTCCTGGCCTACCGTGAGCACATCCTCGACCTTGTCAGTCTTCTCCCAGGCGATTTCGGAAACGTGAAGGAGGCCTTCCTTGCCAGGAAGAATCTCCACGAAGGCGCCGAATTCAAGGATTGAGACAACCTTGCCGTGGTAGGTCTCACCGACCTCTGGAACGGCGCAGATGTTCTGGATCCAGTCGTAAGCCTTCTGCATCGCCTCGGCATCGTTCGTGGCGATGTCGACAACACCCTTGCCGTCAACCTCGTCGATGGAGATGACAGCACCGGTCTCGGCCTGGATCTTCTGGATTGTCTCGCCACCCTTTCCGATGACGGCACCGATGAATTCCTTGTCGATCTCGAAGGACTTGATGCGAGGAACGAACGGCTTGTAGTCCTCGCGAGGCTTGTCGATGCACTTCATCATCTCGCCCATAATGTGCATCCTGCCCTCGTGGGCCTGCTGCAGAGCTTTGGCGAGAACCTCGTAGGAAAGGCCGTCCACCTTGATGTCCATCTGGGTGGCGGTAATGCCGTCCTTAGTTCCGGCGACCTTGAAGTCCATATCTCCGAGGTGGTCCTCGTCGCCGAGGATGTCGGTGAGGATGGCGTAGCGGCCGTTAGGGTTCTTCTCATCGGTGATAAGTCCCATAGCCACACCGGCTACCGGCTTGCTGATCTGCACACCTGCGTCCATAAGGGCGAGGCAGCCTCCGCAGATGGAAGCCTGTGAGGATGAACCGTTTGATTCAAGAATATCAGAAACCACGCGCACTGCGTAAGGGAATTCCGGAGCCTTAGGCATAACGGCCTTCAGAGCTCTGAAGGCAAGATTGCCGTGACCTACCTCGCGGCGGCCTACGCCTCTCTGGGCCTTGGCCTCGCCAGTGGCGAATGGAGGGAAGTTATAGTGGAGGACGAACTGTTGAGTGTCCTGTACAAGGACTTCGTCCATCTCTTTCATGTCCATCTTAGTGCCGAGGGTGACGGAGGCGAGAGCCTGGGTCTCTCCGCGGGTGAATATAGCCGAGCCGTGGGCGCAAGGCAGGCAGCCGACTTCGCACCAGATAGGACGTACCTGTGTGGTCTGGCGTCCATCGACACGCAGTCCTTCGTCGAGAACGAGGTTTCTAAGGGCCTCTCTCTGCTCGTGGCCGAAGTAGCGGTTGATCATCATCTTCTTCTCAGCCTGCTCCTCTTCGGTCAGACCGAGCGACTCGACGCACGCTTTCTTGATCTCCTCGAAACCGTCCTCTCTCTGATGCTTAGGCTTCGCTGACTTGGCGAGAGCGTAGCACTTCTCGTAGGCGAAGTCGTGGATCTTCTTCTTGAGGTCCTCGTCCTCTTCGTCGTGAGGATAGTCTCTCTTGACATCCTTGCCGAGTTCCTTGTTGAGCTCTTTCTGGACGCGGCAGTGCTTCTTGATCTCCTCGTGGGCGAACTTGATAGCCTCAAGCATCACATCCTCAGGAACTTCCTTCATCTCGCCCTCGACCATCATGATGTTCTCCTCGGTGGCGGCGACCATAAGTTCGAGGTCGGCGCTCTCCATCTCGCTGAACGCAGGGTTGATCTTGAACTGACCGTCGATCCTTGCGACACGCACTTCGGAGATAGGTCCGAGGAACGGAAGGTCGCTAGCCGCGAGAGCGGCTGAGGCGGCGAGTCCGGCGAGAGCGTCAGGCTGGATGTCCTTCTCCGCCGAGATCAGCCAGATGTTGACGAAAACGGCGAGGTGGAAATCGTCCGGGAACAGAGGCCTGAGGGCCCTGTCGACAAGACGTGAGATAAGAACCTCGTAGTCGGAGGCTTTGCCCTCCCTCTTCATGAATCCGCCAGGGAAACGCCCGGCGGCGTAGAATTTTTCCTTGTAGTCCACCTGGAGTGGAAGGAAGTCTGTGTCTTCTGCCGCTTCTTTCGCGCAGGTTACCGTGGCCAGGAGCATCGTGCCTCCCATCTTGACCACCGCCGATCCGTCAGCCTGTTTGGCGACTTTACCGGTCTCGATCTCGATTACCCTACCGTCGGATAATTCGATCTTCTTCGTAATGATGTTCATTGTACTGTGTTTACCGCGTCTTCAACAAAATGTGTCCGAAAACTTGCCAGTGTCATTCCCGAGTCAGTGTCATCTTAAAAAAAGAAAGGGACGGCTGTGGTGCTATCGCACAGCCAATCCCCTTTCTGTTCCTATCGTATGACTATCGACGGAGACCGAGCTCCTTGACGATGTTTCTGTATCTCTCGATGTCGGTCTTCTGGAGATAATCCAGAACCTGACGTCTTTTACCTACGAGACGGAGAAGGGAACGGCGTGTTACAGCATCCTTCTTGTTCTTCTTCACGTGTTCCGTGAGGTGATTGATACGGTAGGAAAATAAAGCAACTTGACTCTCTGGTGAGCCGGTGTC
>CAVJKE010000282.1:0-2703 GCA_963649695.1 bacterium | reverse complement strand
ACTTAAATTCATTAATAAATTTTCATTTTGAAGGATGATTTATGAATATGATGTCATAGTCGTCGGGGGAGGGCACGCCGGTTGCGAGGCTGCTGCCGCCGCTGCCAATCTCGGTTCTTCAGTGCTACTTGTGAATTCGGATCTGCTGAGTTTCGCAAGGATGTCCTGCAATCCGGCTGTGGGCGGAATCGCCAAGGGACAGATCGTCCGTGAGATCGACGCGCTCGGTGGAATGATGGGTCTGGTGACTGACGCTTCGACTCTCCAGTTCCGGATGCTCAACCGCTCGAAAGGCCCTGCTATGTGGAGTCCGAGGTCTCAATGTGACAAACAGGCTTTTTCGCAGTGCTGGCGTAAAATTCTTGAAACTAATTGTAAATTAGATATTTACGCAGATTTTATCACTTCTTTTCTCTTTGAGAATTCAAAAATCTGCGGAGTCAAGACAAATACCGGGGCAATTTTCAAGTCTCGGGCGGTTGTTCTGGCCACAGGAACCTTCCTTAATGGAAGGATGTTCATCGGCCGTACATCTTTTGAAGGTGGCAGGATAGGGGAGTTGTCCTCACACGGTCTGACCGAGCAGCTGATGGATCTTGGCTTGAAGACCGGCAGGATGAAGACCGGGACTCCTCCGAGAATCGACATCTCTTCGGTCGATACTTCCGGCCTTCTCAAGCAGTTCGGCGATGATGTTCCGGAAAGGTTCTCTTACCTTGATGTTCCGTCAAGAGTCCAGGAGAAGTCTGAGCAGATGCCTTGCTTCATCCTCCACACCAATTCCAAGGTTCACGAGATTCTGAAGTCCGGCTTCAAGGATTCCCCTATGTTCACCGGTATGATCTCCGGCAAAGGACCTCGTTACTGTCCGAGCATTGAGGACAAGCTCAGGGTTTTCCCGAACAAAGATTCCCACCAGCTGTTTCTCGAACCGGAGGGGAGTGACACCAACGAGTACTATCTGCAAGGATTCTCGTCCTCGCTTCCGCTCGACGTGCAGCTGGAGGCTTTGCACAACATCGAAGGTCTGGAGAACGCCAAGATATTCAAACCTGCCTATGCCGTGGAGTATGATTATTTCGACCCTACCCAGCTAAGGGAGACTCTTGAGGTGAGGGGAGTGGAGAATCTCTTTTTCGCAGGTCAGATCAACGGCACCACCGGCTATGAGGAGGCGGGTGCGCAGGGTATCATCGCCGGCATCAACGCCCACTTGAAGGTTCATGAAATAGAGCCTTTCATTCTCCGTCGTGACGAGTCTTACATCGGTGTCCTTATCGATGACCTGATCACCAAGGGTGTCGATGAGCCTTACAGGATGTTCACCTCGCGTGCGGAGTACCGGATTCTTCTTCGTCAGGACAACGCTGACTACCGTCTGACGGAAAAATCTCATAAAATCGGTCTTGCTTCCGACAGACGTATGGAACTTGTGGAGCGGAAATATTCCTGCGCCTCGAAACTTTCAGCGATGTGCGAGAGTGTGAATATGAGGGCTGATGTTGTCAATGGCTACCTTTCTTCAGTAGGTTCCGCTGTTCTGACTGAATCCAAGCGTATCTCTGACCTCGCTTCGAGGCCGGAGGTTTCGCTCGCTGATTTGCTGAAAAATGTTCCACGTGGAACATTTGATAAGTTTTCGGTTAGTCTGCCGGAAGGGGAGTGCGGGCTTTCTGCACAGTCCCGTAAGGAAATCATAGATGCGGTGGAGATAGAAATCAAGTACAAAGGTTATATCGACAGGGAGAAATCAATCGCCGAAAAGATTTCGAGACTTGAAGATTTGAAGATTCCAGACGGCTTTGATTTCAGTAAGGTTTCCGGACTTACGATAGAGTGCCGTCAGAAACTTGAAAAGTACAAGCCTTCGACTATAGCCCAGGCATCTCGCATTTCAGGAGTTTCTCCTGCGGACATTTCGGTTCTGTTGGTTTATTTCGGCAGGTGAAAGTTTCCGGTCTGATTTCGGTTTGACCGGTTTTGAAAATAAAAAAGAGGCGATTTTTCGCCTCTTTTTTTTGTTGTTCTATGTAGTTCCGGAAATTGTTTTCGGGTTACAGCATCTGGAGCGCCGACTTGATGATCTGCTCGACTTTTGCGTTAGGATTGGCTTTGAGAATTGACTGGATGGCTTTGTTGACGGCCGACTTGGCGAAACCGAGCATAACGAGGGCTCTGCTGGCTTCCTCGACAATCTCGTTGCGGTTGCCGCCGAACAGTTCTGTAGATTCCGAGCCTTCACCCTTGACGATTTTGTCTTTCAGTTCCAGAACCAGCCTCTGTGCGCTTTTCACTCCGATTCCTTTCACGCTTTTGATCCTCGCTATGTCTTCTGACAGGATTGCCTGCCTGATTTCTTCGGCGGAGAGTGATGAAAGCATCATCCTGGCTGAGTTCACTCCGATTCCGGACACGCTGATGAGAAGTTCAAAAAGTTCCCTTTCATCTTTGGTGGCGAAGCCGTAGTACAGTTCCGCGTCTTCACGGAGATAGTGGTAGATGTAGGCCGTGGCTTCTTTCTTGTCCTGAAGTGCCTGGAAGGTCTGCAGGGAAATCTGGATTCTGTAGCCGATTCCGTTGTTTTCAAGAATCAGTTCGGCAGGGGAGAGTTCTGCAATCGTGCCTTTGATGTAGTCGATCATATTCAAGTGTTTTGTCTGTGACAAAAATAACATTTTCGCCCCACATTCGTGTACTTTGATG
>CAVJKE010000281.1:0-2708 GCA_963649695.1 bacterium | reverse complement strand
TACGTTACCCTTCCCCTAAATCCCCTTCCTCGGGAAGGGGACTTACTCCGTCACTGACGTGACGGGAAATAGTGTGTTTTGCATATGCAAAACTTAAATCATTTATCTTTCGCTTGTATTTAATTGCCTGTGGCAAAATACATTATCTCACGTCCGGAGGGGTCAGTCTATTTTTTCGACGGCGATGCCGGCCTGGCGGAGCAGGTCGACTCCGTCCGTGAGCCTGTACTCATCCTTGTAGACAACCCTTTTGATGCCGGCCTGGATGATCAGCTTCGAACATTCGATGCAAGGGGAGGCGGTCACGTAGAGGGTCGCTCCAAGACTGCTGTTGCCGGATTTGGCGACCTTAGTGATGGCGTTGGCCTCGGCGTGGAGGACATAGGGTTTCGTCACCCCGTTCTCGTCCTCGCAGACATTCTCGAAACCGGAAGGAGTGCCGTTGTAGCCGTCCGAGATGATCATCCTGTCCTTGACCAGCAGAGCTCCCACCTTGCGCCTTTTGCAGTAGGAATTCTTGGCCCAGACCTCGGCCATCTCAAGGTATCTTTGGTCGAACTTCTCCATTACTTTCTCTGGTAAAGGTATCTCTTGATGCTTCGCTTAGGAGTCCTCTCGAAATCCTCCGGCATAAACTCTATCTTTCGGATTTGCGCATAGTTAGGAATCTCCTTATTCATCTCAGGAAGTTGGGCGGTCAGAGTCTGCTCAAGATCCTGGCGGTTCATCCCGTCAAGTTCTCCCTGATGGTAGTCCGGGTAGACGAGAGCCGTGAGGCCACCGTTTTCCTCGATCACCAGAGAGTCCACCACGTAGGCGAAAGCATTGATCACTGATTCGAGTTCCTCAGGGTAGATGTTCTGTCCGTTAGGTCCGAGAACCATACACTTGGACCGGCCTCTGATGAACAGGAAACCGTCCTTGTCGATCACGCCCATGTCTCCGGTCCTCATCCAGCCGTCCTCGGTGAACAGGGAAGCGGTCGCCTCCTCGTTCTTGTAGTAGCCCAGGGCGAGGTTCGGTCCGTGGACCTGGATCTCCCCCTCGATGTGCTCAGGGTCCGTGGAGTCGATCCTTATCTCCATATTCAGAGCCGCCCTTCCGCAGGATCCGAGCTTTTTCTCGGCGTGGCTGGCGTAGGCGATGATCGGAGCGCACTCCGTCATCCCGTAGCCGACCGTGTAAGGGAACTGTATGTCGTAGAAGAACTTCTCGATCTCTTTGTTGAAGGCCGCTCCGCCCATGATCACCTCCACGAAGTTGCCTCCGAAGGCGCTGACAAGCTCTCCGCAGATCCTCTTCTGGATCATCTTGTCGATCACAGGCACCTTGAGCAGGGTTCTGATGCCTCCCTTCTCGACGATCTTCTGGATCTTGGACTTGTAGACTTTCTCGATGATCAGCGGCACGGCGATGATGATGTTCGGCTTGACCTCGGCCAGAGCCTGCATGATGATCTTAGGACTCGGCACCCTGGTGAGGAAATGCACGTGCGCCCCGATGGTCATCTCGTAAAGGAACTCGAACATCATTCCGTACATGTGGGCGGAAGGCAGCATCGAGACCACGTTCGTCTGGTTGTTCAGGCTTGGAATAACCTTCCTGGAGAACTGGATATTCGAGCAGAGCGCCCTGTAAGGGATCATCACGCCCTTCGAGAAGCCGGAGGTGCCGGAAGTGTAGTTGATCAGCGCGAGCTCGTTAGGGGAGTCCTTGTAGTAGCAGATGTCCTCAGGCTCGAAGCTGTTCGGATGGCGTTTCCCGAAATATTCATTCATATGCTCGCGCGCCTCCGTGATGCGCGGAACTTTGGCGTAGAGGAGCTGGAAGGTGTTGATGCGCACCACCGCGAACAGCCCTGGCATCTCGTCCGCGCTCAGGCCTTCCCACACGACATCGTCCACGAAGAGGACCTTAGCCTCCGAGTGGTTGACAAGGTAGTGTATGTTGCCTGGCTTGAATTCGTGAAGAATCGGGACCGGAACCGCTCCGTAGGTCATTGTGGCAAGGAAACTTACAGCCCAGTTGACCTGGTTGCGGGCGCAGATGGCCACCTTGTCGCCTTTGTGCAGGAAGCATTTCTCGAAGGCGATGTGCAACTTCTCGATGCGTCTTGCCACGTCTCTGTAGCAGAGGCTGACGCCCTGGTAGTTTGAGAGTGCCTGGCGGTCCCAGTTTTTCTTGAAACTCTCTTCAAGGAGTTTGTTGACAGATTCAAATTTGAAATTGTCCATAATCTTCATTATTAATTATTTCCCCGGCTTGAAGGTTCTTTCCTTCCCATCGTGGCAGACCGCCTCGAACCCCTTGTCGGTGATTTTTATCTCGCTGTCCGGCCGGATCATCCGCTCGCCTTCCCCTTTGACGACCGGTTCACCGCCGTTGAAAGGGAACACCAAAGCCTGTGCCGATGTCCGCACCACCCAATACTTTTTCCCGCCCCCTTCAAGCAGTTCAGGGAGGCTTTTGATTGTCTCTCCGGCCGTTATCCCCTGCCAGGAGGCGACCTTTTTTCCGTGCAGGTCGTAGTAGCCGACGGTGTTGTCCTTGTGCAGGACCATCGCCGTGTAGCCTTTCGCTCCGGTGAAATCGTAGACCGCAGGGCCGGCCGTGATCTGTTTCCCCGTCTCGGCAGGGAAGCCGGAGACGAATCTTCCGAGCCTGTCGATCAGGTAAAGTTTCGAGTCTGCGGCAAACAGGTATTGAAG
>CAVJKE010000280.1:0-2710 GCA_963649695.1 bacterium | reverse complement strand
CCTTTGCGCTCCTCCTCGTTCGCCGTGTTCGCGTCGACTGTCGGCGGAGACACCCTTGCGGCGCTGAACTGTGACCAGAGGCTGCTGCCCGCCTCGACCCTCAAACTTGTCACCACCGGGCTGGCCCTGCACCGCCTAGGGGCTGATTTCCGGTACGCCACCCGGCTGGGCTACAGCGGCACGGTCAAGGACGGGGTCCTCGAAGGCGACCTCTACATAATCGGCGGCGGCGACCCGACCACGGCCTCGAAGGACTCCATAGCCACCGGCCGCGCTGAACTTTTCCGCCAGTGGAAAGCCCTCCTCGACAAGGCGGGAATCCGTGAGATCCAGGGACTTGTGGTCGGGGATGGCCGCTATCTCGACGGTCCTGCGGAGAAGGACACCTGGAGCTACCAGGACATCGGCACGGCCTACGGAGCAGGTCCCACCGGACTCAACTTCTACGAAAACGCTCAGGACTTCAGGGTCTCGGCCGGCCAGAGCGTCGGCTCGCCCGTCTCCGTCAGTGTCTCCTACCCCTCGACCCCGTGGATGAAGTATGAATATTCCTGCGTGACTTCTCCGGCCGGTTCAGGCGACGAACTTTACCTGTTCAACTCGGAATTCGCACCACGCGCAGCCGTCCGCGGCTCCTTCGCCATCGACCGCAAACCCAAGACCGAAGAGTTCTCCAACCGCTTCGGAGCCTACACCTGCGCCTCCTATTTCTGTAATTATTTGAGGTCCAACGGGGTGAAAGTGGCTCAAGGCCCTGCGGACATCCGCCTCGGCCGCATCCGCACCGACCTTTCTTCCAATGAATATGGCCGCTACGCTTCCCGTGTGGATGATCTCCAGGAGATCGGCCGGACATATTCGCCGACCCTCGGCGCCATAGCGAGGCAGACGAATCTGAAAAGCGACAATTTCTACGCCGAGACTCTTTTCCGCACCCTCGGCCGCCGGCTCCACCATTCGGCCTCCTACGATTCCTCCTATGTGGCCGTTGCCGATGTGCTTAAATCATTGAGCGTCAAGGCTGACGATGTGCGGATAGTCGACGGGAGCGGGCTTTCGCGCCACAACTATGTCTCTCCGTCGTTCTTCGTGCGTTTCCTGTCGGCGATGATGGACAGCCCTTCGTTCCCGGACTACATCCGGACCATAGGCCAGCCGGGTGGCCGTCACTATGAATCGCGTCTGAAGGGCGCTCCGGCCTCTGTCAAGGCCCGGGTGCATCTGAAAAGTGGTTCGATGAACGGTGTGCGCTGTTTCAGCGGCTACATCGAGCCGACCGCCGGCTCAAAGGACGAGACCATCGTCTTCTCCATTATGGTCAACAACGCTCTTGTCCCCGCCTCCCGTCTCGACCCCGTGATCGACCGCGTCATCGTCCTCCTCGCCGCCGCCAATTGATGCCTGTGGCCGGCTACGGGGTCTGTTTCGTCCAGCGGGGTTCGTCTGGCGGCTTCGGTTGGCAGTTCAGTTGGTCGGTTTCGTCCGGCTGGTTTCGTCCTGAGGCTCAGTCGTGAGCCGGAAAGTAGAACGGACTCGACCCGATGAAGACCACTCCGGAATCCGGCGAGTCCACGCTCCCGACCATATTCCTCGCTCCGATCGGCTTGCGGTCGTAGTAGTCCGGGGCCGAAGGATCCAGCGAATTGATGCGGACAACCTGGGCGGAATGGATGAAGCGCCCCTCGCCGATGTACATCCCGACGTGCGTGGCCCGGGCCCTCGTGGAGTCCGTCGCCGCCTTCCCCCAGAAGACCAGATCCCCCGGCAGCAACCCGCTCCAGTCCACATCCCCGCTGTCATTGAATATATTCCTGTCACATCCCGCCACTGCCTGCTGCGAGGCGTTCCGTGGTAGAAGCAGTCCGTTGGCGAAGTACACACTCCGGCTCAGCCCGCTGCAGTCCACGTTCTTTATCGAGGTCCCTCCCCAGAGGTACGGCACGCCGAGAAATCCGAGGGCGGTACTGACAAGGTCCTGCCGGAAAGCCGCCTCGTCCTTCAGTCTCGACTCCCTGTCTGAAGCCCAACTCTCCAGCCTGACGACATCTTTCACCGGCACATAGCCGGTTTTTCCTGACGGCAGAATGACACCTGCGAAGTGCTTTTTGATGACGGGGCGGCCTTCCTCGTAGACCATCGCGTCCCCGTCCGCAGAGTACTTTCTGCTGACGGACCGGCTTCCATCGGAGGTCATTGTGCTCCCGTCCGCAGAGTATTTTCTGCTGACGGACCGGCTTCCATCGGCTTCCTTTGCCCTCTTGTCTGCGTGCGTTTTGCTTTCAAACATCACCCGGATGATGTCACCGAGTATGAATTCGGAGACGATGCGGGAGTCCAGCGACGGCTTCTCGAATATGTGTGTGGCGGCTGCCGTGCAGATATACTTCGGTGCGGCGAGATAGTCCTTGACCTCCTCCTCGGTCATCTCCGCCAGCCCCAGGTCGGTCACCCAGGCGGTGTATGGGTCGGGTGACTTGATCTTTACCCAGTAGCCTTCCCGTCCGACAATCTCCACAACGGTCCCCATAAGCGCCTGGTTCCCCAGTTCCGCCGCATAGTCCGGCTTCTCCCGCATGAAGTCCGCCGAGAACTCCACCACCGCCATCCTCCTCTCCGGATCCGCCGCCGTTTCCGTTGATGTCGCCGTCCCCGTTGGCTCCGCTGTTTCCGTTGCCGCCGTCGCTCGCATTGCTGTCGCTGTTCCCGTTGC
>CAVJKE010000279.1:0-2718 GCA_963649695.1 bacterium | reverse complement strand
GGTATTTTGTCGCAGTTTGTGACAAGTGAAAGTTAAGTGAACAAATAAAATATGGGCAAGTACCAAAGAATCGCGGTGGTCTACGGAAGCGACTCCTCTGAATGGGAGGTGGCCTGCCGCAGCGGAGAATTCACCGCTTCCCGCATCGACGGGACTGAATACGATGTCTACGAAATCTTCGCAAGATTCGGCAAATGGTCGCTTGTGGCCATGCGCAAGCGTGATTCGATGAGGATTCCTTTCGCGGAAGGGGCCAGACCTGAGGTCGACAAGACCGATTTCTCGGTCAATGTGTACGGCGAGAAGGTCAATTTCGACTACGTCTACATAATGCAGCACGGCAATCCCGGCGAGAACGGCCTTCTCCAAGGCTATTTCGAGATGCTGGGGATTCCGCACAGCGGCTGCAGCGCCTTCGTCTCGGCCGTGGCGTTCGACAAGTTCGCCTGCAAAAGCTACCTGAGAGATGTGGATTTCGTGAAACTCGCCCCGTCCGTCTTCGTGCGTAACGGGATGGATCTGGACAAGGTCGTGGCCAAGGTGGAGAAGGAACTTACCTTCCCTGTCTTCGTCAAGCCTACCGACGGAGGATCAAGCTTCGGAATCTCCAAGGTGAGGGATGCCTCCGGGCTGCGTGAGGCCATCGAGTTTGCCTTCTCCGAAGGCTCGACCCTCATCATCGAGCAGGGCATTGTCGGCAGAGAGTTCACCTGCGCCGCCTATGCTGATTCAGAAGGAGTCAAGTCTCTGCCTGTCATCCAGATCGTGACCGACAACGACTATTTCGACTACGACGCGAAGTACAACGGACACAGCCAGGAGATCTGCCCCGCGCCAATCGACGAGACCCTGAGCGGACATATTCAGGAAGTGAGCAAGAAGATATATTCACACCTCGGGTGCGCCGGAGTGGTGAGGATGGATTACATTCTCGCCGAAGACGGGCTGTACTTCCTCGAGGTCAACACCATCCCGGGAATGACGAGCGCCTCGCTTGTGCCGAAGATGGTCCGCACCGCCGGAATCGACATCACTGATTTCCTTACCGGCTTGATAGAGAACGATTAACCAAATTCAACGCTTATGCTATTGAAAGATTTCCTCAACGAAGGAGTCACGCGTCTCGAGCCTCTTTACCCTACCAAGGAGGCCCGCGGCATAATGCTGATGCTCTGCGAAAGCAGGATCGGCACAAAGAGTTACACCCACATCGTCGAACCCGACTATCAGATCAAGGACAAATTCCTTGACGGATTGAAGGCTGACCTGGAAAGACTCGCTGGAGGTGAACCTGTGCAGTACGTCATCGGACTCGCCGATTTCTGCGGCTACAAGTTCAAGGTCACTCCGGATGTGCTCATCCCGCGTCCTGAGACGGAGCTCCTTTGCCGCGAGGCGGTCAAGATCGGCTCCAGGATGCAAAGGATGAGGAAGGCCTACGGCCGTTCGGCGCGGCCGGTGCGGGTGCTTGACCTTTGCACAGGTTCGGGCTGCATCGCCTGGACCGTCGCCCTGAACATCCCGGGCGCGGAGGTGACAGGAGTCGACATCTCCGAAAAAGCGGTGGCTGTCGCCGCGTCGCAGGACTTTTCTTTGAATATGCGTGAGTCCGGGGCGGTCGCTCCGCGTTTCGTCGTGGGTGACGTGCTGGCTGAGTCGCCGGCGTTTCTGGAAGGGGAGTACGACCTTGTGCTCAGCAACCCTCCTTACATTATGGAGTCGGAGAAAAGCCAGATGCGCGCCAATGTCCTCAACTTCGAGCCGTCCACGGCTCTGTTCGTGAAAGATTCCGACCCGCTTGAATTCTACAGGGCCATCGCCGGTCTGTCATATCGCTGTCTGGCGGCCGAAGGAAGGGGTTTGACCGAGGTCAACGAACTTTTCGGCAAGGAAACCGCGAAGGTTTTCGCCGACGCAGGATTCCAGAAAACCGAGGTAGTCAAGGATTTTTACGACAAAAATCGCTTCGTTTTCTATTCAAAATAGGCATTCTACGCACTTGTGCGCACGATTTTGAAAATTAGCCGTGGAATATTTCATTCCACGGCTAATTTTGTGTCACTTTGCATCGGGAACGGTGGTCTTGCCGGCCGCCGCTCCCGGTAAAGTCAAACATTTAAAAATTGTTGAACAATGAAAAATTTCAAAAAGACCTTCGGGTCATTGATGCCTTCCGCATCGCTCCTCGCGGCCGTCGCCGCTGTCCTTCTGTCGTCCTGCAACGCTTTGGACAAGGATTCAGGTCCGGTTCCTTCGCCTCAGACTCCTGTGGCCGAGACTGTCGTTCCGGTCCCGGACATCACTCCGGAATCCGTGGCCAGAATGCTTTCCGGCCTGTCTCTCGGACTTGACCAGGTGAAAGAAGTCCATTCCGCCGTCACGGCTTCCTCCGCCAACGGGTATGACGAGGAGTACCCGTTCTCTTGCGTGTTCCGTTCTCCGGGCCTCGGAGTGGGGGACGAACTTCTCCAGACACGGTCATATTCATTTGAGTCCGAGCCGCTCGCCGGCCTCATCGAGGCTTCTTCCGCCGGGACCCGCTCCGGCTGTGACGCCCTTTCCGGCTCCGGACTCCAGATCTACTGGCCATATTCCGAGGACTGGGACGGCGGGACTATGCCTGTCATAACTTTCAATCCGGAGATCGCCGATGAGGTTTCCTCAAGGAATCTGCCTGATGGATCCAACATCGGCTTCCTGAGGGAACAACTGACCGAC
>CAVJKE010000278.1:0-2738 GCA_963649695.1 bacterium | reverse complement strand
GCAAGATCAGCGTGAATATCCCTAATGTACAGAACGGAACTTTCGGCAGCGCCAACATCGCCTGCGCCGTGGCTGAAGACAGGTATGTGAAACTTAAGAACGTCACAGCCGTGTTGAGGTTCAAGGTCGCCGCGGACGCCGCAGCCCCTGTCAAGGTAGTTTCCATCAACTCTGTCGGCGACAAGGTCACCGGCACCGTCAACGTCGACTTGTCGACCGGATCTCCGGTTGTCAGCACGATCGAAGGCAATTCATATTCCTCAGACGTGACTGTCTCTGTTGACGGAAGCAACGGTAACTCTTTCTACGCCAGCGTTATCCCTGGCACTTACAAGGCGGGTTTCTCGATGTCGGCCGTGACGCTCGACCTCAAGAACGCCAAAGAGAGCAGGACCACCGTTTCCGACAAGGAGGTCAAGGTCAACGGTTACTATGACCTCGGCACCATCGGCGCTGAACTCCAGCCGCTGGACGGTGACGGATCCCAGAACAATCCTTGGCAGATCAACGACCTGCCTGCCCTTCTGGCCGTCGCCTACTATGTGAACGAAGGCCACACTATGGCTGGCGAGTACGTCAAGCTGACGGACAACATCAAGAATATGACCGCTTCCATCGGTTACTATGACGCTTCACTCAACGTGAAGAAGCAGTTCAAGGGCGACTTCGACGGCAACGGCAAGACTGTCAGCCTGAACATCAACCAGACCGGAAAACGCTCCTGCGGCCTCTTCGGTGCCGTGGCTGATTCAGCCAATGTACACAATGTGATCGTTGACGGAACGGTGACTTCCACGTTTGACGACGCCGCGGGTGTCTGCGGTCTCGCTAACGGCGGCAAATCCACATACTTCACCAACTGCACCAGCAAGGCGACCGTCAAGTCGACCGCCAACTATGCCGCCGGCATCATCGGCTGGGCGGACGGTGGTTTCGTTATCGAGAGTTGCTCCAACGAAGGTGACGTGATCGGCAGCAAGTCTGTCGGCGGCATCGTCGGCTCCCTCAGAAGTTCTTATGTCAAGAATTCCAAGAACTCCGGAAACATCGAAGTTACCGCCAATAACGGTGGTATCAGCGACAATGCGGCTGACCTTCACGGTGTCGGCGGAATCGCAGGTTTCGCAAACGGCTCGACGATATCTGACTGCACAAACTCGGGTTCTGTCAAGTGCCTTAACAAGGGCGGCGGCATCGTCGGCCACGGCAGCTGGTTCACTGTAAAAGATAGCCGCAACACCGGCCATGTCTCCAGCTCACAGTACGGCGTGAACGCTGGTATCGTAGGTTCTGCCTGGGACAATGTCAGCGTCCTCAACTGCGTGAACGACGGCGAGATCTCCGGAACATTCAAGTCCGGTTGGATCGGCGGCATCGTCGGCAGCGCTCAGTCCGCAAAGAAGACAGGCGTACGCAGAATCAACATCAAGAACTGCGTGAACAATGGTAAAATCAATGTCGCTGGAGCGGAAGGCGCAACCCAGGGTGTCGGCGGCATCGTCGGATATTCCTGGTCATATTCCAACGCCCCTAACAGGGTCGAGATCTACTACTGCTCCAACAACGGTGAAGTCACTGTTACCGGCAAGGAAGGTGGTACAGAGGCTCAGTCGGGTGTCTATGTCGGCGGAATCGCAGGCCTGGTCTATGACTATAACAGCTGGACGATGATTCCGATCTACAATTGCCTGAACACAGCCAATGTTTATGGAGGTCGCTTTGTGGGCGGTGTCGTCGGTGGCTTCCAAGGACGTACCACAGGATCCAGAATTGATATTTACAGCTGCGAGAACAGAGGTAACGTCAGAACTGAAACTGACAGAGTCGGCGGCATCCTTGGCGGTCAGGTGACCACTCAGACCAGAGACGGTCTTGGAGCGAAAGTTGAAAACTGCTTGAACACCGGAAATGTGCAGTACTCAAGAGCAGGCGTAACAGCGCCTTATGTGGGTGGCATAGTAGGTATTCATACTTCAGGCCGTATTTACAACTGCTACAACGGCGGTACTCTCGGTCTTGCTGAAGGAACTCCTGCAGAAGGCGTTGCATCAACAATAGGCGGTATCGTCGGCAAGGCTTCTTCAAGCAATGCCGAGTGTTCATATTCCTACTATCTTGAAACTGTCTGCGACAATGCTGCAGGAACGTCGAGCGTAAGAAAGCCTACCGAGGCCAACGTCTTCTCGGCGGCGGCTGACGGAACGCTCAAGAGCGCCGTCACAATAAACGGCAAGTCTTATGTGAATGTGGTTGACGCCCTCAATGCATTGTCTGTAGCAAATGAGAACTGGTACAGCTGGACGACCGGCCCTAAGTTCTCGTTCACCGGCAACTTCGGCATCGGCGACGGCCTTGACCTCGGCAACGGTGGTAAACTTTAATCTTGGAGGACAACACTATGTACAAGAAAATATTGACAACAATCGCCCTTGCGGCGTCATTCCTCGCCTGCAACAAGGTTGAGAACGAGATTGTGACCCCTGCCTCCGAAGGCAAGGCCCTGGAGGTTAATGTCACCATCGGCGCTCCGGCCACGAGACTTGCCTACACTGAGGCCGCTGATGGCAGTTACAAGGCGACTTTCGACAACAACGATGTCCTCTGGCTGTATTTCATCAGCCAGGCCGACACTGTTGTGGGAAATGTCTGCAAGATGCCTATCGACGGAAAGTCAATTTCGTTCGACGGCAAGACCGCAGCCTTCAGATGCCCTTCGGTCACCATTCCTGAAGGAGCCG
>CAVJKE010000277.1:0-2749 GCA_963649695.1 bacterium | reverse complement strand
CGACAAGGATATGATGACGGAACGGGACAGAATCAACTCCATCAACTACGCAAGGCAGGAAGGCCGAGAGGAAGGCGAGCGTAAAGGCCGGGAAGAAGAAAGATTATCTATTGCTAAGAGTCTTCTATCGGCCGGTGTCCCTGCCGAAACTATGGCCAAGGCTACCGGCCTGAGTCTGGAGACCGTGCAGAATCTCGCCGACAAGAACTGACCAACCGCAGTTTGAGATCCAACTCACTACCTTAAAAATCAAGCGCCGCGCAGAACCCCTCGGACGAGTTCTCCGCAGCGCTTGACTTTTACAATCACTAAGTACGGAAATGAAAGGCCGCCCCCGCAAGGCCTGGATAAAACTACGGACAAATCAGCAAAAAAATGGAAAATTCCAGAAAGAAACGGAGGAAAGCGGAGTATATGCTATTGAAACCAGAGCGGAAGGCCTGGCTGGATTTTTACAACATAAACTTCACAAACAATGAAAGAATTCAAGATAAGCAATTCTATCACGACCCGCGACGGGGTGCTGGGAAAGTACCTGCAGTCAATCAACAGACTTGAAATGATCTCACCCGAAGAAGAGGTTGACCTGGCGAGAAAGATTCACAGTGGCGATGCGGAGGCCCTTAAGAGGCTGGTCGAGGCGAACCTACGATTCGTCGTTTCCGTGGCCAAACAGTACCAGAGCCAGGGTCTAAGCCTGGACGATCTTATCAGCGAGGGGAACATCGGTCTGATCAAGGCGGCAAGAAAATACGATGAGACCAAAGGCTTCAAATTCATCTCCTACGCAGTCTGGTGGATCCGCCAATCCATACTGCAGGCGCTGTCTGAACATTCCAGGGCGATAAGGCTGCCGCAGAACCAGGTGGCTCTGCTGAACAAGATCCGGAAAGAGAGCGGGAAATTCCTGATGGAGAACGGCAGGGAGGCCACGACCGCCGAACTGTCCGGCATTCTGGATGTTCCCGAAAAACACATAACGGAGACGCTACGGGCTTCGATGAGCGCCGAATCTCTCGACGCTCCTTTCTCCGATGACGATGACGGCTCGATCCTGGATGTCAAGCAGGACCCCGATTCGCCGGCCGCGGACAAAGGCATGGACGACGAATCGCTCGGTGAAGATGTCGAGAGGGCGCTGGGGATTCTGTCGGCACGCGACAGGGAGGTGGTCAAAAGTCTTTTCGGAATCGGCCGCCCTGAGATGACCATGGAGGAGATCGGTGCGAAGATGGACATTTCCCGGGAAAGAGTCCGGCAGATCAGGGACCTCTCCCTACGCAAGCTTCGCGGCCAGGCCGTCCGGTCGCTGCTTCTCAAGCACATAGCCTAAGTAAGTCACTCAGAAGCCGATGAAGCTCCCGGCAAAATCACGGGAATAGGTTCCGTTGCATCAAGGTGGTTATCCCGGACCGTACCGATGGCTGATTCCGGTCCGGAGGCAAGAATGCATACGGTTGTCAAGGATTTTCGTTACATCTGTCATCGACACTAATTTCAGACTACAATGGCAGACAGATATATTCCTGAGACCAACTACCTGATGACTCTTGTGGAGAAGGAGTTCCACAAGGCTGTCAAAGCGACTTCTGATTTCGACAACCTCGCTTTTGAGATCGAGGACAAAACCGGCGAACACATCTCGGTGTCCACCTTGAAATTTCAGGTCTTTCCGCGATGGACTGAAGAACTCCACGGCCGCGCATTCGAGGTTCCTCACCGCTGAATCTCTCAACGCCGGCGACCTCGAGGCCGGAGCGATGGTAGAGATTGGCTACTCGCTGAAACACAATAACATCTGCGAATATTACGGCTTCACCGCAGTGCGGTCTTTAGGCAACTGCATCGAGATGGAATGGGTGGATGGAAAGACTCTGGAAGCCATAGACGAACTTTTCCGCCAGGCCACCGAACTCTTCGAGTAGCCCGCCACCGCCCGTTCTCTTTGCAATATTCCCGGCCACCGTATTATTCAACTTTCAATAATTGAAGTTAAATAATACGAATTCACGGAATTCTCTGGATTATTATGCCCGGTTTGGAAAATATTCACTAACTTTGGACTCTTGGACAAGAGTCTGCAATGCCCTCGACAAGGCAAGTTTAAAATTAAACATCAAAATGAGCACAGTACACGTTATTGACCATCCTATGATCCAGCACAAGCTGACGATCATGAGGAAGAAGGACACCGGGTCCAAGGATTTCAGAGAATTGCTTAAAGAGATTTCCCTTCTGATGGGCTACGAAATCACCAGGGACATCCCTCTTGACGACATCGAGATAGAGACACCTATCTGCAAGACGACGGCCAAGAAGGTTTCCGGCCGCAAGCTTGCCATCGTTCCTATCCTCCGCGCCGGCATGGGTATGGTGGACGGTATGCTGACACTTGTCCCTGTGGCCAAAGTCGGACACATCGGACTTTACCGCGACGAGAAGACCCACACTCCTGTGGTTTACTACTGCAAGCTCCCTGAGGACATCAACCAGCGCCTTGTGATCGTGACCGACCCTATGCTCGCCACCGGCGGCAGTTCCTGCGACGCTCTGACGATGCTGAAGGAACGCGGATGCAAACACATCAAGCTTATGTGCCTGGTAGCCGCTCCTGAAGGAATAGCAAGGGTACAGAAAGAGCATCCTGACGTGGACATTTTCGTGGCTGCCGTCGATGACTGCCTCAACGAGAACGCCTACATCGTTCCGGGTCTCGGCGACGCCGGCGACAGAATCTTCGGCACGAAGT
>CAVJKE010000276.1:0-2756 GCA_963649695.1 bacterium | reverse complement strand
CCGCCACGGAGATCCTGTTCGTCGGGGCCGAGGGAAAGATGGAGATGGAGAAGGTGCCGGCGGCCGGTTACAAGATCGTAGGGCTGCCGATCGTAGGGCTTCAGAGACAGCTGAACCTGAAGAACATCATCAACGACCTCAGCGTGCCGTTCAAGGTGCTGGCCAGCCTCCGCAAGGCCAGAAAGGTCATCAAGGAGTTCAAGCCTCAGGTCGCCATCGGAGTGGGAGGTTACGCCAGCGCTCCCCTGCTCTGGGCCGCCACGGGGATGAAAATCCCGGCTCTCATCCAGGAGCAGAACGGTTTCGCAGGATTGACCAACAAGAAACTCGGAGGCCGGGTGCAGAAGATCTGCGTGGCCTACGAGGGAATGGAGCGGTTCTTCCCGGCTGAGAAGATCATAATGACCGGCAACCCGATCAGAAGCATCATCAAACCTTGCACCTCCGAGATGAAGGAGGATGGGGTCAAGGAATATGCTCTCGAACCTTCCCGCAGGCACATATTCATAGTAGGCGGCAGCCTTGGCAGCGCGAGGTTCAACCAGTGTATGAAGAAATGGATCTCGGACGGCTGTCCGGGGATCGACGGAGTGGACGTCCTCTGGCAGTGCGGCAAGTACTACAAGGCCGGGGTCGATGAGTTCATGGCTGAGCAGAAAGCCAAGAATCCGGAAGCGGTCAAGCATATCCACCACACAGATTTCATCGGAAAGATGGATCTTGCCTACGCCGCCGCGGACGTTGTGATTTCCCGCTCCGGAGCAAGTTCTGTGTCAGAACTTTGCGCAGCGAAGAAGGCCGTGGTCTTCGTCCCCTCGCCGAATGTCGCAGAGGACCATCAGACGCACAACGCAATGGCTCTTGTCCGCAAGGACGCGGCGATGATCGTGAAGGATTCCGAGGCTATGGAGAGGATGATTCCGACGGCGCTGGAACTGATGAAGGATCCCGCGAGGATCGCCGCGCTGGAGGAGAACGCAGGGAAGATGGCTCTGCCGGACGCGGCAGGCAAGATCGCTGAAGAAGTTTACAAGCTGGTAAAGAGTGAAACAGCAGAAGGATAAGGAGAAGAAGGATGTCAAAATATTCAAAGATTTATTTTCTGGGCATCGGTGGCATCGGTATGAGCGCCATCGCGAGGTACTACAAATTCAAAGGCTATCCGGTGGCGGGGTACGACAGGACTCCGTCCGAACTGACGCACGCCCTTGAAAAAGAGGGCATCGAGGTACACTACAAGGACGACCCAGACTACATCCCGAAGGATGTGATGTCGACGCTGGTGGTGTACACGCCGGCGATTCCGGCCGACCTGGGCGAGTTCGTGTACGCCAAGGAACAGGGCTACACTCTGGTCAAGAGGTCGAGGATGCTCGGTGAGCTGGCCGAGGGGCAGGTCTGCCTCGCGGTCGCCGGCACCCACGGGAAGACCACCACAAGCACCCTTGTGGCGCACATCCTGACAGAAAGCGGCGACGGTTGCTCGGCCTTTCTGGGAGGCATCTCCAAGAACTACGGCACGAACCTTCTGACGAGCCTCTCCCCTACCATAGTGGCCGAGGCCGACGAGTTCGACAGGTCATTCCTGCAGCTGCATCCGGCGATCGCCGCCATCACCGCGATGGATGCCGACCATCTGGACATCTACGGGACTCTTGAAGAGTACAGGAAGGCGTTCAAGGCCTTCGCCGGACAGGTGAGCCGCTCGCTGATCGTGAAGAAGGGGCTGGACATCACCGCCGAGGACACCAAGGCCAAGATATTCACTTACAGCTACGATGACGCTTCGGCCGACTATCACGCCGCCAACGCGAGGCCGGACGAGGTCGGCCACTACATTTTCGACCTCGTGCATCCGCAGGGTGTCATCGAGAACATCAGGGTGGGCATCCCGGGCTGGGTCAATGTCGAGAACAGCGTGGCGGCCGCCGCCATCTGCCTCCGCCACGGAGTCAGGCCTGATGCCATCAAGCGCGCCATCGGGACCTACGCCGGTGTGAAGCGCAGGCTCGACGTCCACCTCAACACCGCCGGTCTTTCCTACATCGACGACTACGCCCACCATCCTAAGGAACTGGCTTCAGCGATCTCCTCGATCAGAGGTATATTCCCTGGAAGGAAGCTGACCGCCGTCTTCCAGCCTCACCTTTTCACAAGGACAAGGGATTTCGCCGACGAGTTCGCCCAGGCGCTGAGCCAGGTGGACAAGCTGATCCTTCTGGACATCTACCCGGCCAGGGAAGAGCCTATCCCGGGAGTGACCTCGGAGATCATCTTCGACAAGGTCACCTGCCCCGAGAAAGTCCTTCTCAAGAAAGAGGAGCTGATGGGCTACCTCGAGAACGAGCCTCTGGACGTGCTGGCCACATTCGGGGCCGGCAACATCGACCGGTTCATCGCCCCGATCACCGAACTTCTTGAAAACAGACTGAAGAAATGAAGAAAGGCCTAAAGATAACCCTCACCGCCACGGCGTTCTGCCTGATCCTTCTTGTCTTCATCGCCGGCTGCGGGATGAACGGGAAGAGGCTCAGCCAGCTCACCTGCGCCGGAGTCAAGGTGGAGTTCACGGATGACTTCAATTTCGTGACCGCCAAGGATGTGGAAGGCTATCTGGAGAAAGGCTACGGGAACTACATAGGCCAGAGGCTCGACAGCGTGGACCTGATGAAGGTAGAGAAGGTACTGGACAGCAAAAGCGCCATCCTCAAGGCCGAGGCCTACACGACACCGGACGGCTACCTCAACATCAGAAT
>CAVJKE010000275.1:0-2780 GCA_963649695.1 bacterium | reverse complement strand
CTGACAACCAACGAAAAGAGCATATGTCTGGTAGCGAAATCACGACCAGACATATGCTCTTTTACCTCATTATCAAAGGGTTATCCGCCACGGCCGACGGGTTCGACCGGGAGTCGGCTGACAGAATTGCAAGCAGAAACAACAGGAGCGACTTTTCGTGCAATTCTGTTTCTGCGATAACGACGGAATATGCCCTGTTTAATCAAGAAAGCCGTTGCGGAATGACTCCGTAACGGCTTCTTTCAATCTGTCGGGCTCTTGCTATCTCACGCTGAAGGCGTAGACGCAGTGGCTGGTGTAGGTCTCGCCCGGACGGAGGACGGCAGAAGGCCACTCGGGTTTGTTCGGCGTGTCCGGAAACTTCTGGGACTCAAGGCAGATAGCGGTGCGGGGGCCATAGGCCACGCCGTTCTTGCCTATGACGGAGCCGTCAAGGAAGTTGCCGCTGTAAATCTGGATTCCAGGCTCGTCGGTGTACTCCTTGAGGACTATGCCGGTCTGTGCGCAGTGGAGTTCGACAGCGAGCACGGTGTCGTAGCCGCGGGTGTCAAGCACCCAGTTGTGGTCGAAGCCGTGTCCGTAGCGGATCTGCTCGTTGTCGGCGTCGATGTCCTCGCCGATCTTGTGCGTCCTTCTGAAATCGAAAGAAGTGCTGTCCACCGGGGCTATCTCGCCGGTCGTCATGAACGTCGAGTCGATAGGGGTGTAGAACGAAGCGTAGACGAAAAGTGAATCCTCAGTGACCTGATGGCCGGCAGGGTCTCCGGACAGGTTGAAATAGGAGTGGTTGGTCATGTTGATGACGGTCGGGGCGTCGGTCGTGGCCTCGTAGCGGATGTCGATCGAGTTGTCCTCGGTCAGGGTGAAGGTCACGCTGGCCTTGACCTCTCCCGGGAAGCCGGAGTCTCCGGCAGGGGAGTCCATACCGAGTTTGAGGTGCGAGGCGTCTGCCTCCAGAACATCGTAGACCTTGTACTGCCAGCCTTCCGGGCCTCCGTGCAGGCAGTGGCCGTAGTTGTTCTGCGGCAGCTGGTACTCGGTGCTGTCCAGAGTGAACCTGCCGTGGTCGATGCGGTTGGCGTAGCGGCCGATGGTCGCTCCGAAATCGGTCTGGTTGTTTTCAGGGAAATAGTCGGACACCTTGTCGAAGCCAAGGACGACATCCTTGAACTCGCCGTTTTTGTCCGGCACCATCACGGACACGATGCGGCCTCCGAAATTGGTGATGCAGACCTCCATTCCGGAGGTGTTTGTCAAGGTGTAGAGACCGGTCTTGGATCCGTCACGTTCGGCTTTGAAGTCCTTCGGGTTGAGTCCGGACTTCGTGGACTGTGCGCAGCCGGCTGCGATGACCGCCACCGCCAGCGCTGTTAAAAGTTTGAATCGCATAGTTTTAAATATTTTTTTAATTCTCAATCTGAGGGGAAAAAATACCGGACGGCAGCGGCCGCCCGGCCTTCAGGATTATCCTACGATGGCTCCGTTGGCGAGCGCTTCGGCTGGAGTGATGAAGCGCATCTTGCCGTCGCCCTGCTTGGCCATAAGGATCATTCCTCTGGACTCGATGCCGCGTATGACCCTCGGCTGCAGGTTGGCGAGGATGCAGATCTGCTTGCCGACCATCTCCTCAGGAGAGTAGTACTCGGCGATGCCTGACACGATCGTCCTCTGGTCGATGCCGGTGTCGATGCTGAGTTTTAGCAGTTTGTCCGTCTTAGGGACACGCTCGGCCGCCAGAACGGTGGCTGTGCGGATGTCCATCCTGGCGAACTCGTCGAAGGTACAGTCCGCCTTCTGCGGCTCCACGTGGTGGGCGGCCTCCTCGGCGGCGGCAGCCTTGGCCGCGGCCTCGTTGGCGGCCTTCGTGGCCTGCAGTTTGGCGACCTGGGCCTCTACGACGCTGTCCTCGACCTTGCTGAAGAGCAGGGTCGCCTGGCCGAGTTCGTGGCCTACAGGAAGTATGTCGGCCTTGCCGAGACTATCCCAGCCAAGTGTGACTGAATATTTAGAAGCCACTCCCGTGTGGAGTGCCTTGGCCTCGCCTTCCTTGAAGAAGTTGACGGTAGGCTCGCCCTCTCCGGCGCGGTGGTCTGTGCCGGCTTCGAGGCCGACGCGGAGGATGCCGCGGAGTTTCTCGGCCGAGAACGGTGTGAACGGCTCGAAGGCTACGGCCAGGTCGGCGCAGATCTGGAGCGAGGTGTAGAGGATGGATGCCGTCCTGTCCATGTCGGTCTTGGCGACCTTCCACGGCTCTGTGTCGGAGATGTACTTGTTGCCGATGCGGGCGATGTTCATCGCCTCCTTCAGGGCCTCGCGGAAATGGAAGCCTTCAAGGTCGGCCTCAAGAGCCTTTTTACACTCGGGAATCTTGGCGAGGGTCTCGGCGTCGACAGGCTCCGGCTTGAGGTTCTCAGGCACGCGGCCGCCGAAATATTTCTGGGTCAGGACGACGGCCCTGTTGACGAAGTTGCCGAAGATGGCCACCAGCTCGCTGTTGTTCCTCTGCTGGAAGTCCTTCCAGGTGAAGTCGTTGTCCTTGGTCTCCGGAGCGTTGGCGCAGAGCACGTAACGAAGCACGTCCTCCTGGCCGGGGAACTCGTCGACATATTCATTGAGCCAGACCGCCCAGTTGCGGGAGGTCGAGATTTTGTCGCCTTCGAGGTTGAGGAACTCGTTGGAAGGGACGTTGTCAGGCAGGATGTAGCCACCGTAGGCTTTCAGCATCGAAGGGAAGACGATGCAGTGGAAGACGATGTTGTCCTTGCCGATGAAATGCACGA
>CAVJKE010000274.1:0-2782 GCA_963649695.1 bacterium | reverse complement strand
GTCGCTGATGCTATAGATCGTGCCGTTGAACGCAGGAACCATGGCCTTTTCATCGGCGAGCGTGAAGTTCGTGTAGTAGCGGCTCGCCTCATACTTGTCCGTGTAGCTGACATAGACCGCCTTTGTAGGAGAGTCGGTCATGGCGATGGCAGCGGCGAACTTGTCGCCGGAGACGAAGTTGATGTGCTTCGCGCCGTTATATTCAGCCTTTGTGGCGCCTTCCCCGGAAGCGAGCTTCACTGAAAGGGTGATGTTGTTGCCGCTTTTCTCGCTGACCGGAGCGATTTCAGTCTTGGAGCAGCCCGCGAGCACTGCCGCGACGGCTGCGATGTATGCTAATTTTTTCATTTCAATGTCGTTTTACTGTTTGTTGACACCCTTTGTTACCATTCTGTGTAAGGATCGGAATCAGTGATGATCACACCGCCGAAGATTCCATATTCAGACTTCTTTACTACGATGTACTGCGCCGAGTACTGTGAATCGGTGTTGCGGACAGCCTTGAGAAGGATGTAGCCGTTCTCGATGTGCTTCGGAGCGGTGACGGTGACGGTCTTGGCCTCGGTGTCGAGCACAGCGTCGAAGTTCTTGGCCTCCACGAGGACGAAGGTGTTGTCGTCAGCGCCGCTGAGGGTGTAGTTGAAAACATAGGTGCCTTCAGGATTGATCTCGACATCGTAGTTCTCGACCTTGATCACAAGGTTTTTGAGGATGGTGATGACCTTCTCGCCGACAGTGAAAACATAGGCGGCGTCGGTCTCGTCGACCGTGACGGTAGGAGCCACCGTGCCGGAAACAGGGACAGTCTCCCAGTTCTGTCCGTCAAAGGAGACTTTCCAGGCTCCGTCGACGATCTTGAACTGAGGGGTCTTGCCGTCCTCGCCCTTCTTTCCGTCTGTTCCCTTGACAGGGACGTTCTGGCCGTTGTACTTGAGAAGCTCACCGTCAACAGTCCAGTAGCAGACGCCGTCGATTTCGACCACACCGATCACAGGGGTCTTGCCGTCGTCACCTTTCTTGCCGGTCTCGCCATCTGCGCCGGGCTGGCCGTCTTTACCGTTGGTGAGAACGGCTGTGGTGCCGTCGCTGAAAGTGATAGTGTAGGAATCTTCACCCGGAACGACCGAAGTGACGGTCACAGCCTTGGCGGAAGCCGCCACAAGCTGCTCGATGGAAGCCACATTGGCGTTCACCTTGGACTCAAGGGCCGCCACTTTCTCCTCGAGGGCATCAACCCTGTCTTCGAGGTCCTTTGTGCAGGAGCAGACCATAGCCGCCGCTGCAGCAATCGCGAACAATACTTTTTTCATATTATCTGATTTTGAATATTTTTATGTATATAATTGTGTCTAAAGGTCGTAACGCATCAGAACGAGAGGATCGGGTAGCAGGTCACCGCATCGTCGAGCCAGGTCAGGTAGCCTGAGAACTGGCCTTTCTTGGACGAGGTCTTGTCCTGGGCCGAGCCGATCCAGAAGACCCTGCAGCTTTCCGTGTCATACTGCCCGCAGCACAGGAACATGAAATAGTCGTATCCCGACCTGCTGCGGTCACCGTGCATGTTCTCCTTCATGCTGGCCGGCACCTTGGACCAGTGCGAGTTGAGTTCGGCCACCGGATCGTAACTCGTGTAGAGTTCATCATAGTAGGAGATATCGCCCTCGTACCAGGAAAGGGTGCTGAGATATTCAGCGACCTCGTTGCCGCCGAGATTGGCCAGAAGGTCCCAGACCTGGCCGCTCGAAGGGATGTACCAGCCGGACGTGTTGGCAGGAGCGCCCGTGAAGCCGCGGGTGGTCCAGTCGACAGCAGGGAAGGTCGTGACCGCGTCGCCTGGATACAGGCTGCATATTCCTTTAGTGGCAGAGTAGCCGCTGATGTCGTTGTAGTACGAGGTCGCCAGTTTGCCGCGCTTCACGCAGGTGACGTTGAGTTCCGACAAGGTCGTGAACTTGGTGAGGGAATCCGGAGTCTCATACTTGTTATCCGGGTCCTTCATCGCGAGCGGCTTGTAGGCCCTCTTGAGGCTCAGCACGAGGCCGTGGGTGTAGCCAAGAGCCTTCTCGGTCTCGGAGATGCGGTCGGAAGCCGTCTGGAACACGATTCCGATGACGGTCTTGCCCTCGACAGGAGCCGGCCTTTCGTCCCCGGTGAGCCAGACGGCATCGGTGCCGTCAGCGTTTATGCTGACAAGACCGCCGTCGCTCCAGGTTCCGTCAGAGTAGAAATAGTCACCGATACGAGGCTCTTTCATAGGCACTTCGGCCGCTTTGACGACAACCTTGAAGGAAGCCGTCAGTTCCTTTCCGTCAGAACCGTCAGCTATCTTCGCCGTGACTGTCGCCTCGCCCGGAGCGAGCGCCGTGATGTAGGCGGACTCGGTGTTGCCGTCTATCTCAAGAGGTTCGCACTTGATGACCTGCGTATCGGAGACTTTCCATTCGTTGACCGTCTTGTAGGTCACGTCGGCTGGAAGTATCTGGGCGTCAAGCTTGAACGACTCGTCCACAGTGATTTCCTTTTCCGTGGCGGCAGCACCGTCCACAGAGAGAGTCAGGGACTCGGCCTTGATGGAATAGACGCTGACGGCGCACTCGGCAGTGTGGCCGTTGCAGGTCACGGTGATCTTCGCCTCGCCTTCAGAGACAGCCTTCACAGCGCTGTTGTCGACGGTCGCCACCTGCTCGTTGTCCGAATTCCAGATAAGGACAGGGCTTGTGGCGTCGGCAGGGCTTATGGTCGGGCTGAGCGTGTAGGTGTCGAAGACTTTCAGAGAAAGGGA
>CAVJKE010000273.1:0-2792 GCA_963649695.1 bacterium | reverse complement strand
AACGTGTGATAAGGTACTTCTGCCATATGCATTTAGTTACTAGCGAAAGTTGAATTAAAGAACTTTTTTTGCGATGCGGTTTTTAACTTGTGTCCTGGCCGTGTTTCTGACTCTGGCCGGACTGCACGCCCAGGAGCGTTTCGAGAACTATCCGCTGCCGTCCAGGCCTGACACCCTCAGGATCCTGGCCGTAGGCAACAGCTTTTCCGATGACGGCACAGAGTACCTTCCGGGGCTTCTCGAGGCCGCCGGAATCCATAATGTGATCCTAGCCAGGCTCTACATCGGCGGATGTTCGCTGCAGAGGCACTGCGAGGAGTATGAGAAAGGCCTCAAGCAGTACACCTACTACAAGTCCACCGGCAACAAGTGGGAGATCGTCAGCAGGTCGGCCTCTCTGGTGGACGGACTCAAGGACGAGCCGTGGGACATCATCACGATGCAGGAGGCTTCGGGCTATTCCGGAACATATTCAAACTATGCCGAATGGGCTCCGAAACTCTTTGAGATCATCCGAAGGGAGTCCGCCAATCCGCACGCCTCGATTGTCTGGCACGAGACCTGGGCCTACGCTTCCAATTCCGTCCACGGGATGTTCAAGGTCTATGACAAGGACCAGACGAAGATGTATGACGCTATCGTCGACTGCGTGAGGCGCATAACGGCCGAACTGGGCATCGACGTGGTTATCCCTTGCGGCGACGCCATCCAGGCCGCCCGCGGCACGAGGCTCAACAATGATGACGTCGTGCCTGCCACCTGCAAGGTCTACCAGCTGACCCGTGACGGCTTCCATCTGTCGCATCAGTTCGGCCGCTACACCGCCGCCTGCGTGTGGTTCGAGGCCTTGCTGAAGCCGACTCTCGGAGTGTCCGTGAAGGGCAACGGCTATCTTATCCGGGACACCGACTACAGCATTTCCAGCGCCGACGCCCGTCTGTGCCAGGGCTGCGCCATCAAAGCCGTCCGCTCCTGGTAAAGGAAAATTCTGAAAAACAATCGAACTATGAAATCGTTAAGAGAACTGTATAAAATCGGTAAGGGACCGTCAAGCAGCCACACAATGGGGCCTAACAGGGCCGCGAAGGAATTCGCCGGACGGCACGCCGACTCGGCCAGGTTCGAGGTGACCCTTTACGGAAGCCTCGCCGCCACCGGCAAAGGCCATATGACCGATGTCGCCATCACCGAGGTCCTTGAACCCATAGCCCCGGTCACAATCGAATGGCGGCCGGACATATTCCTTCCTTACCATCCCAACGGGATGCGCTTCCGCTCCTTTGACGGCGGCGGAGCGGTGACCGAGGAATGGACCGTGTTCAGCGTCGGCGGCGGTGCGTTGGAAGAGGAGAGCGGCGCGGGCCGTTTCACCTCGCCTGAAGTCTATGGGATGAACAGCCTCACCGAGATCAAGAACTGGTGCGAGGAAAAGGGACGCAGCTATTGGGAATATGTCGACCTGTGCGAAGGCCCGGCCATCTGGGACTATCTCCAGGAGATCTGGGAGGCCATGAAAGCGTCCGTCGAACGTGGACTGGACCACGAGGGCGTATTGCCCGGACCTCTGAATCTGCCCCGCAAGGCCCCGACCTACTATGTCAAGGCCACCGGCTACAAGCCTACTCTGCAGACCCGCGGTCTGGTGTACGCCTACGCTCTTGCCGTGAGCGAGGAGAACGCTTCAGGCGGGATGGTGGTGACGGCTCCGACCTGCGGGTCGAGCGGAGTCCTGCCGGCCGTGCTGTACCATCTTGCCAACGGCCACAACTTCAAGGACATCCGTATCCTCCACGCTCTCGCCACGGCAGGCCTGATCGGCAATGTCGTGAAGCAGAACGCTTCCATCTCGGGGGCCGAGGTCGGTTGCCAGGGAGAGGTCGGCGTGGCCTGCGCGATGGCTTCAGGAGCGGCCTGCCAGCTTTTCGGAGGCAGTCCTGCCCAGATTGAATATGCCGCCGAGATGGGTCTGGAGCACCATCTCGGAATGACCTGCGACCCGATCTGCGGCCTCGTGCAGATTCCTTGCATCGAGAGGAACGCTTTCGCCGCGACAAGGGCTCTGGACTCCAATCTCTACGCGGCCTTCTCCGACGGCACGCACCGTGTCTCGTTCGACCACGTGGTCGAGGTGATGAAGCAGACCGGCAAGGACCTGCCTTCTTTGTACAAGGAGACCAGCGCCGGCGGTCTGGCAAAGGGCTACAAAGATTTCAAGTGATCCGGCATCGGCCTTTTTGGCTGGTGATTTTCTAAAAATACGACAAAAAGACATTATTTGACGACAATTTGTCACGATTTTGTGACATTTTGTCGTCTTTTTGATACTCTTAGGTGCTGTTCTGGCATCGGCACGCCAGTTGCCTTATCCTTAGTCGTTCCGCTCGGGTGAGCGGGGCCGAAAAAGATAAGAAAAAACAAAAATAGGAGATTTAAATTATGTCAGCAATTACAAGAAGGTACAACCAGAATTGGTTACCAAGCATTTTCAATGATTTCTTTGACAACGACTGGATGGCAAGAACCAATGTGACCGCTCCTGCGATCAACGTATTAGAAAACGAGACCGGCTACGAGATCGAGCTTGCCGCTCCGGGTATGACCAAGGATGATTTCAAGGTAAGCCTTGACGACAACGGCGACCTTGTGATCAATATGGAGAAGAAAGAGGAGAACAACGGCGAGAACAACGAAGAAAAGAAGCACGGACGTTACCTCAGACGTGAATTCTCTTACACCAAGTTCCAGCAGACTATGGTACTCCCTGAGGATGTTGAGAAAGAGAAGATTAGTGC
>CAVJKE010000272.1:0-2812 GCA_963649695.1 bacterium | reverse complement strand
CATTCTTGCCATTCGCGGCTTTGTCTTCGGCGGCGCTTCCGCTTTCGGCTGTGCCTGTGACCTTCCCGGCGTTTTGCTTTTTTACAATATTCATAACGGTCGCGAAGTTAGAAAATTTTCCGGGTACAAGCGTCTATTTTCTGCCGGGAGCTGCCGCCGGGTAGGTTACTTGATTATTTTTGAGTATATTTGTCAAATCGTTAAAACAATTCAGGAGGTGATTATGCAGCATGCTGAAGAGATGACCATTTTCGGTTTGACCGATGAGTTTGATCCGATCGGAACATCAGATCCATCCGGAACCGCCGCCCCGTCCGGAAACCCTGACACGCCCGAGACTCCATCCGGAGAGTCAGAACCCTCGGAGGAAGACAAGTTCTTCGCCGTCGTGGACAAATGCTGCTTTCCGCTTCTCGCGTCCTGCTCGGTGCGGACCTACAACGTGCTGGTGGCGGTCAGGGACAAATGCAAGACCATCAGGGACTTCTACCTTTTCCTGCTGAATTTCTCTGAAAAAGATGTTAAGAATATGCGGGGCTGCGGACAGAAAACCGCCGAGGAGATAGCCTGGATGTCCAAGGAACTGAGGCAGCGATCCGGCTATGTCGAGGACCCTCTGTCTGCTTCCAGATTGGCCTCCATCGGCATCCCTGAGGCGTTTCAGGACAGCATCCGCGGACTTGCCGGCAGGCTCGGACATTTCCCGATGTTCGCTGCCATCTCCGCCTACATCCGGGGCTTTGATGACGACAGCAGGCTAGTACTTGAAAACTGCATCCGGTTCCGAAAGGGCCAGGTCGTGGCCGACCGCAAGGTAATAGCCAGACAGCTCGGCGTGACGCCGGAGAGAGTGCGGCAGAAGCGCAACAATCTCATCGAGGACCTCTCGAGTTATTTCACCGGCCTTACCGCCGGCGGCTTCATCACCGAGAATCCTTATTCCTTCATCATGACACGCACGGAGGAGGAGGTCAACTCCACAGAGGGAACTGATTTCAATGCGAATTTCGTCCGCTGGGCTCTCAGCACCGCTTTCGAGGACGTGACGCTGGTCGGCGACATATTCAAGCCCCTCACAAACTATTTCAATGACGACTATTTCGTGAATATAGTCCCTTCGGCGCTGTGCGGGTGCTTTGACTTCAACGCATTCGTGGGCGCGGTGGATGAAAAGGTGGCTGAAAGGCGCATCGACGCCGAGACGGTCAGTCTGTGCGGTTTCATCCGGCGCTTCTGGACAGGACCTGAAGAAGGCCGCGGCGATGACGTTGAGACCGCCTGCAGGTCGATCCTGTTCCAGACCTATCCGGTCGACATCGACGGTGATTCGGTGACTTTCCGCCCTAATGCCAGGAAAAACAATCCTGACGTCGTCGAGGATATTCTTAGAGCCGCAGGACACCCGATGACGCTCGAGGCTCTTTTGAAGGAGTTCCGGGTGCGGTGCCCCGAGCGCAAGGTGACGAAAGAATCCTTCAGGGCGAGCGTCAACAACTGCCCGGCCATCGTTCCTGTCGGCAGGTCAAGCACTTATGCTCTCGGCGAGTGGGACGGCGAAGAGACCCGGGGCGGGACGATCAGGAGCATAGCCATTGAATATATCTCCTCGCGGCCCGGAGCTATCGCTCCTTTCTCCGCTGTTGTTGAATATGTCACCAGATACCGCCCTTCAACCAACGAGGCCAGCATCTACGACAATTTCAGCCTCGAGTCGTCCGGCGCGTTCAAATTCTTTTTCCTGAAGGGCGAACGCTATCTGGGCCTTGGCGGCAGGGAGTATCCTGATGAATATTTCCCGCTTGAGCCTGACTCCAAGTCTGCTATGAATATGAGCGTGAAGTTCCCGCAGATCATTGATTTCATCGAATCCAAGGGACGGTTCCCTCTGTCGTCCGGTGTCCCGGTCGAGGAGATAAGGCTCTACCAGTTCTGGGCGAAGCAGGTCCGGCTGTTCAGAAGCGGGACGATGACCTCTCACGCCCTGTTGTACTATCAGCGTATCCAGGGGTGCTACGGCCATCTGAAGGCGAAGAAAAGCGAACTGTCCGGCCGGCTGTTCTGACCTTTCCAGTACTCTATTGTACGTCCGCACAGCCGATGGCCAGAATCGCGGCCACCGCAAGAGTTAGTAGATGGTTCAATATAAAATATATGAAAAAGACAGTATTGGCGCTTGCCGCCGCACTGTGCGCAGTTGGCTGCGCACCCAAACAGAATCAGAACCCCCTGCGCCTCAATTGCCTGGTGAGCGTAGCTCCCGAGAACCGCGCAGAGTACATCGAGGTGGCCCTCGCACACGTCGAGGCTTCCCGTCAGGACGAGGGCAACATCGCCTTTGACCTGCTGGAGAGCACCACCGACTCCTCCAGCCTGCTGATATTCGAGACCTGGAAAGACCAGGCCGCCCTTGACGCCCACACCGTGGCAGAGCATTCCCAGGCCAGCAAAAAGCTCACGGGCGCCCTGGCCAGCACAATCATCCAGAAGGTCCAGGCCGAAGCCGAGCCCGAAGTGGAGAGCGTCATCAGGCTCAACTGCCCCACAAAGGTCCCCGCAGAGAATTGCGACAGCCTCATCACCATTTTCAATGAGATGACCGCCTGCTCTCTCAAAGACGAGGGCAACATCTCCTACGGTCTCTACCGCAGCCTCACCGACAGCACCTCCTTCGTGGTGCTGGAGACCTGGAAAGACCAGGAGTCGCTGGACAAGCACTTCGAGGCGGAGCACTTCAAACGCCTCGTGCCCCAGATCAACGCCATAGCAGAGCAGACCGTTGAGGTCTACAAGATGGCCAAGCCCGAGGAGTAGG
>CAVJKE010000271.1:0-2832 GCA_963649695.1 bacterium | reverse complement strand
TGACGGAGCAAGTCCCCTTCCCGAGGAAGGGGATTTAGGGGAAGGGTAACGTGGACTGATATTCACAGGCGATGCTCTCCGGACGTGGGATAAGGTATTTTGCCACAGGCATTTTATCACTTGCGAAAGTTAAATAATTGATTTATAATAATGAAAAAGGTTATTGCTTTTATTCTGATGGCGGCGTTCCTCGCCGCTCCGGTGGAAGCCAAGGACAAGGCTCCGAAAAACGAGAAGGTAAAGAATGTCATCCTGATCATCGGTGACGGAATGGGCCTCGGGGCCTCCGCCTCCCTGATGGTCGCGCGCGACTTCGGACAGACCTGTTTCGACAGGGCTCAGTACGCCGCCATCGTCAAGACCTATTCTGCCAACAACAAGGCCACGGACTCGGCCGCCGCGTCCACGGCCATAGCCACAGGAAACAAGACTAACAACGGAATGCTCGGCATGCTTCCTGACAGCACGAAGCCGGCCAGCATCGCCGCTCTCGCCAAGGAGAAAGGCCTCGCCACCGGCATAGTCGTCACCTCCTATGTCCTCGACGCCACTCCGGGCGGATTCTACGCCCACGTGAAGAACCGCCGTGAAAAGAACCAGATAGCTGAGGACCTGATCGCCTTCAGACCTGACGTGGTCGTCGGCGGAGGCCGCAAGTACTTCACCCAGGAGAAGTACACCGCTGTGAACCTCGTCGACAAGGCCGTCGGCGAAGGGTTCACCTATGTCTCCAGCCCGGAGGAGTTCTATTCGACCTGGACCACTCCGCTCCTCGGTCTTATCGACGAAGGCGGCAAGGTGGAGGCCACCGAGACCGACCAGGAACTGCTCTCCCAGCTGTCCAGCCACACGTGGGAGGTCCTTGAGAAGAACAAGAAAGGCTTCTTCTCGATGGTCGAGGGTTCTTTGATCGACTATGCGTCCCACGGCAACAATCCGGACGAAATGCTCTGGTACCTTGAGGAGTTCGACAACGTGGTCAACGCCGCGTTCGACTACGCCGACACCCACAAGGGGACGCTTGTCCTCGTCACCGCCGACCACGAGACCGGCGGAGTCACCCTCGTGCCGGGCGACAGGGACTACACCAAGTCCGAGAGCGGAATCTCCGTCAAGTACTCTTCCACAGGCCACACGGCCTCTCCTGTCATCCTTTACGCCTACGGCGCTTCTTCCTGGAAGTTCGGCGGCGTGTACGAGAACACAGACATCTTCAAGAGGATCAAGGAGGTCCTGATCGACAGGTAGTGGACCGATCCGCCGGGGCGGATCCATTCCCAGTCTGACATTGTCCTGGCACCGATGCTGCGGCAGGGCAGTGGATTCCTTAAAAAACTGAAAATTTTCAAGCAAGAAAACCAAGCGGCGGGATTATGTAGTACGTAACCCCGCCGCTTGGCTTAAATTTAAACTTCGCCTTCTTGGCGGGAACTTCTATTTGCAGAGCATGATGTGCTGGATCAGCTTGTCCGTGTACCTCATTCCAGTCGAACCGATCTCACCGAGGTTCTGGATCGTCTTCTCGATGTCCTCGTCGATGATGCCGTCGGTGGCCTGGACGCAGTTCCCTTTCATCGCCAGCACGCAGGACTGAATGGCGCAGGACACACCGGAGGCCACTTTCATGGCGCAGCCGACCTTCGCTCCGTCGCAGACCATACCGGTGATGTTGCCGATCATATTCTTGATGGCGGAGCAGATCTGGGCGTAGGTGCCGTTCTGCAGAAGGATCAGTCCGCAGGCCGAACCGGTCGAAGCGATCACGCAGCCGCAGAGGGCGGAGAGCTTCCCGAGGTAGCCTTTGATGTGGATCGCCACCAGATTGCTCAGGATCAGCGCTCTGGCCAGCCTCTCGTCATCGACCTTGTACTTCAGCGCATAGGCGATCACCGGCATGCTCACGGTGATTCCCTGGTTGCCGCTGCCGGAATTGCTCATCGCCGGGAGCTTGCAGCCGGCCATTCTGGCGTCGGAGGCCGCGGCGGTCATCCCCATAGCGAAACTGAGGAAATCATCGCCGAAGATGTGCTTCTGGTTCTCCCTGATGGCCTTTCCCACGCAAAGGCCGTAGTCGCCGCGCAGACCCTCCTCCGCCAACGCGAGGTTGAGGTCGCGGTCGCCCAGGATGAAACTGATGTCCTCGAAGGCGGCGCTTTTGGCGAATGAATATATCTCCTTGACGCTCAGGTGGTAGTCCTTGGTGTCCTTGACGGGCTGCTCTTCTGCCTGGCCGCCGTCCCTGAGGTTGTCGGCGACCCCGTCGAGGCCTGTCTCGACAATCCTGTCGTGGTCGTCCTCGATCACAGCCCAGGCCGAATGTCCGCCGGCCTCCACGGTGACTTTGACATAGAGAAGCTTGACGTTCTCGGGGGAGCTGACGCTCACTTTCCGGCCGCTGACCAGTTCCTTTGCCTTGGCGACATCCTCGTCTGTGAGGTCTTTCAGCACCTCGAGGCCGTACTCGCTCTTCCCGCAGACAGACCCGAGAGCGGCCGCTATGTGCAGTCCGACCATCCCCGTGCCGGGAATCCCGACACCCATACCGTTCTTGAGTATGTTGCCGCTGACCTCGACCTCCAGTCTCCAGCCTTCTTCAGACGGGGCGGCGGTCCTCACAAGTTCAGCGGCCTTGGCCGCCGCTAGAGCCACGGCGATCGGCTCGGTACAGCCGAGAGCAGGTTTCACTTCCTTGTGGACCAGCTCTATGATCTCTGCTTCTCTTTCAGTCATTGTCTGCTGTCAATATATTTCATTATGTTTTCCATCAGGGTGTCGATGTCGTCCTGTCGCTTGACCGTCTCGATCGGAAAGCCAAGGCTGACAGCCCTGTAG
>CAVJKE010000270.1:0-2836 GCA_963649695.1 bacterium | reverse complement strand
TGTGCGAAGCACATCCCCTCCCCCGAGGGGAGGGATTTAGGGAGAGGGTAACGTGGACTGATTTTTATGGCAATACGCCTCGAACGTGAGATAAGGTATTTTGTCACAAGCACTTATTCACAAGCGAAAGTTAAGTTATGATTTGCACGACAATACAGCATCACTCTTTAGAAGAGATCGCCGACATTCTTGAAAACTCACGCCCTCGCATCCAGATGGCCGAGATCCGGCTGGACAGATGCCCTCTGGACGCTGAAGAGATCGGCTGCCTGTTTTCAATGTCAGACACCCCTCTGGTCGCGACCTGCCGTGTCCACGGCGACGGCAGCGGCACCTGGGAGGAAGCCGAGAAAAAACTCGACACAGCCATCAAGGCCGGGGCCGCCTATGTGGACCTCGAGATCGAAGCGCCCAAGGAAATGGGCAAAAGGCTCCGCAGGACCTGCTCTGAATATGGCACCGTAATGATCCGCTCAAGCCATTTCTTCGCCGGGACTCCTTCCGACGAAGTTCTGCGCGACACAGTGGACAAATGCGAAAGGTTCGGTGGAGAGATCGTCAAAGTCGCGGCGATGGCGGGCAGCGAAGAAGACGCCCGGAGAGTTCTGAGTCTATATTCCTACATCGCCAGGACCGCGGAGGAAGAGACCGCGCCGTGCAGGCTGGTCGCGTTTGCGATGGGCGAAAAGGGCAGGGACAGCCGCCTCGAGTGCCTGAAACTCGGAAGCCCGTTCACCTATGCCGCTCTGTCTGAAGAAGAAGCGGCCGCGCCGGGACAATGGTTCTACGCCTCGATGCTCCCGAAAATCTACGGGGAAAAGAAATTCCTCCACTGCGACGGTTCTCTGAATATGCCGGCGTCGAAAAGTTTCGCGCAGCGGGCCGTCATCGCCGCCGCTCTCGCCGATGGAGAATCCCGTCTCGGCGGCTACTCCCCTTGCGGCGACAACGAGGCCGCGATAGAAGTGGCAAAGGCACTGGGCGCTGAAGTTACAGTCGAAGGCACAGAGGTGATTGTCAAAGGAATAGGCGGGGAAAAGAATATTCCCGGAAAAATCAATGTCGGAGAGTCAGGCCTTCTGACAAGGCTCGTGATTCCGGTGGTCGCCGCGCTTGGTCACGGGGCCAGGATCGAGATTGACGGAAGGGGGACTCTGCCCGGCCGGCCGCTGAAGGGCGCTTCGGAGATCATGGCGAATTTCGGGACCGTGCTGCGTCCGCTGGTCGCCGCTCCTGAAGTCCACGTGCCTCTCACAGTGCAGGGGCCGCTGCTTCCTGGCAAGGCAAGTGTCTCAGGCAAAGGAGGTTCACAGCTCATCTCCGGGCTTCTGATGGCGCTTCCGCTGCTGGAAGAGGACTCCATACTGCACGTCGAGGATCCGAAAAGCATCCCGTACATGTTCATAACCCTCGATGTCCTGCGCCGCTTCGGAATCAAGATCGGCAGCGAGATGGAAGGCGACGAGGAGTTTATGGAGACCCAGGACTGGAGCTGCTGCACAGGCGTGACCTTCAAGATCAAAGGCAGACAGACCTACACACCGGCCTCTTTCGACATCGAAGGCGACTGGAGCGCCGCGGCCAATTTCCTTGTGGCCGGAGCCCTGTTCGGAGATGTCAGGCTGACCGGTCTGGACACCTCCTCGCTGCAAGCCGACATCTCGATAATGGACATTCTGATGGAGGCTGGAGCGAGCCTCTCGCAGCTTGAAGACCCTGCGGAGGAAAACGGCGAAGAGGCGGATCAGACAGGCCACAAAGGGCTGATCACAGCGCAGAAAGCGCCTCTGCGGGCCTTTGACACCGACCTCAACAACTGCCCGGACCTCTTCCCGATCACCGCAGTGCTGGCCTCGTTCTGCCAGGGCCGCAGCAACATCGAAGGATTCAAAAGGCTCGCCGGCAAAGAAAGCGACCGAGGGACGGCGATTCTGAATATGCTCGCCCAGATGGGCGTGCCGGCCTTCGCCGAGGGTGACACGCTGACCATCGACGGGGAATCGGTCGAAAGCCGTCTGCTTAACGGCCATCTGCTGAAAGGCGGAGACTACACATCCTCGCACGACCACCGGATGGCCATGGCCTTGACGGTCGCCTCGTGGTGCGCCGACTCCCCGGTCAACATCGATGACACCGGCTGCATCGCCAAATCCTATCCGGATTTCCTGAACGTCTACGGGAAATTATTGTAATTTAAGTGTTTATAGAAGAGAGGAGACTGAAAGCTGGACTTTCAGTCTCCTCTCTTTACGTTTCATCCCTTCAAGTCTAGTCCAGCGACAGCGACTGCACCAGAGTGCCATCGGTGTTGTAGATCCTGACTTTGATTGCCTTCGAGTCCTCGGTCACCTCAAGGCGCTGCCACTGGTCATTGATGATGACAGGGAACTCAGCGCCGGCGACTCCAGGTTTGTGGAACTCATAGTAATGCTCGTGACCGCTGATCATCAGGTCTGTGCCGGCCGCGTTCAGAACAGGCACGAAGTACCTGGCCACGTTCTGATTGCCGTACCAGACCTCGGATTCAGACGGCGGGATGTGACAGAAGACGACCCTTCTCTCAGCGTTCTTCCAGTCCTCGCTCCCGACCACCTCTTTCAGCCAGGCCGTCTCCTGCTCGAGATAAGGCTCGATACAGGTCAGACCGTGGTTCTCGATGTCGCTGTCAACCTTGTCCTCGGCGCTGTCCAGCACCACGAAGAAGAATCTGCCGTACTTGAACGTGTAGTAAGGCTTCCTGTCCGGAAAGTCGAACCAGTCAAGGAGTTTGACAGCCTCGGCTCCCCTCCATTCGTGGTTGCCTCTGGCCATATAGAGCGGGACCTCGTCGGCGAAC
>CAVJKE010000269.1:0-2846 GCA_963649695.1 bacterium | reverse complement strand
CGAGTACGGAGTCTCGTTCAGCCAGATGATGTTCAACCCGACCTACACCCAGACCTACGTCTTCTCCCCCAACACCTTCAGCCTCTACTACATCAGGTACGGCAAGCTTTTCGGCTACCAGCCCTACTTCGGAATCAAGGCCGGATTGAGGCACACCTACCAGGGCTACAAGATGAAGGAGAACAAGGAGACAAAGGTCACGCCGACCATCGAGGGGGCCACCCAGGCCTTGATGGAGTTCGTAGAGGTGCCTCTGATGGCGCATTTCCACTATGACGCCCTGCACTACAAGGTCATGGCCGACCTCGGAATCTACGGCGGCTACAGGCTCAACATCAAAAGGACCGGCGAGGATGTCGACGAGAGCCTCGTCAATGATTTCAAGGACACCGACAAGCGTTTCGACTACGGTCTGACCGGAGGCCTGGGCTTCGGCATCGTCTACGAGCCTTTCGAGTTCCACGTCAACGCAAGTGTCAGGTACGGCTGGGGAAGCATCTATGCTCCAGACTATTACAGCAAAGACTACTACCGGTACGCCTATCCGCTCGACGTGATGGTCACCGCCGGCGTGTATTTCCAGCTGACCAGAAGGACCGGCCGCGGCCGCGCCCAGCTTAAACGCGAGGCCTACAACCAGGTCTACAATCCAACTCCAGAAACAAAAGAAAAGAAATGAAATACATAATAGCTAAAGTCGGAGACCTGCTGATAGGTGGCGGCAATCCCATTGTCGTCCAGACAATGTGCAACACCCACACGAGCGATGTGCGGGCGACCGTCGACCAGTGCCTGAGGCTCAAGGAAGCCGGAGCCCAGCTCATAAGGGTGACTGTCCCGGGTCCGGCCGATGTCGAAGCGGTGAAACAGATCAAGGAAGAACTCCGCGGCCGCGGGGCCGACATTCCCCTTGTCGCTGACATCCACTTCTCCTCAAAGACCGCGATCATGGTGGCTCCGTTCGTCGAGAAAGTCCGGATCAATCCCGGCAATTTCCACAAGGACCACGGCGAGGCCCGCAGACAGTTCGCCCAGCTCATCGAGGTCTGCCGGGAAAACGGCACCGCGATCAGGATAGGAGTCAACCACGGCTCTCTCGGCGACTACATCACCAATCTCTACGGCAACACGTCGGAGGCGATGGCAAAAGCGGCGCTGGAATGGCTCGGAATGTGCGAAGAGGCTGATTTCCATAATGTTGTGATTTCCCTCAAATCGAGTAACACTATTGTTATGGTCGATGCCTACCGTAAACTGACGGCGGCGATGAAGGAAAACGGCGTGGTCTACCCTCTTCACGTGGGCGTGACCGAGGCCGGCAACGGCGACAGCGGCAGGATCAAATCCTGTGTCGGCGTGTCCGCCCTGCTGTCCGAAGGAATCGGCGACACGGTGCGTGTCTCCCTTACCGAAGACCCTCAGGAAGAGATTCCTGTGGCAAGCTTCCTTGCTGCGAGATATGACCGGGAGATCGTGTCCTCGATGACAGCCTTGAGCCTTGAAAGACGCAAAGCGGTGGCCACCTACGACTCCCCATCAAGAGAAACACTTTTGTCAGATGTAGCCTGCGACTTCGGCAAGCGGTTGCTGGACAAAGAGATAGACGAACTTGAACTGAAAGGGACCTTCAAGGATGATTCCGGAGCCGAAGTCTCGATCAAGGACTCCGGAACAGGAGACTATCTTGTGGACGAACTGATGCAGGCCACAAGAAGAAGGTTCTACAAACCGGAGTACATAGCCTGCCCTGGCTGCGGCAGGACGATGTACGACCTCCAGAAGGCGTTCGAGCAGGTGAAAGCCCGCACCTCTCATCTGAAGAACACTGTCATCGCCGTGATGGGCTGCATAGTGAACGGCCCGGGAGAGATGGCGGACGCAGACTGGGGCTATGTCGGCGAAGGCGACCACAAGGTCACCATCTACAAAGGAAAGACCCCTGTGCTCAGGCATATTCCTGACACAGAGGCCGTTGATCGTCTTGTGGAATTGATCGAGTCCTCGGGAAACAGCTCCGAGGCCTGACCGGGCGACAGAAAGTAGCCTTCTCCCTTGCGAAGGAGGCTATTTAAGTTCTGCTATCACAGTCTCGCAGGCGCGGGTGACATCCCCCTCCTTCACTTTGACATCGGCGTCAAGCGGAAGGAATATGTCGATGCGTGACCCGAACTTGATGATTCCGCACTGCTTTGCCCTTTCAACCTTGTCCCCTTCCTTCGAGTAGCAGACGATCCTTCTGGCGAATGTGCCGGCTATCTGGCGGAACAGGATCTCGCCGTGGTCGTTGCGGATGGCGGTCGAGGAGTGTTCGTTCTTCTCGGAGGCCTTCGGCAGGAAGGCGAGCAGGTATTTGCCAGGATGGTACTTGTAGTAGCTGATCTCTCCGTCCATCGGCCAGAAATTGGAATGCACGTCGAAGAAATCCATATACACGGAAATCTGGATCCGGTCGTCCTTGAAATATTCCTTCTCATAGACCCTGTCCACGATCACCACCTTGCCGTCGGCGACCGAGGTGATAGTCCTTCCGTCACCTGCGGGCGTGCCGCGGTCCGGCACTCTGTGGAACCAGAATCCGAAGAAGGCGAACGCCAGGAAAATCACCACCAGCGGCACCAGAACGAACATATTGTGTATGAATATGACAGAGGCCGCGATGAAGACCGCCATCAGCGTCCAGATGAAAGCTATGGTTCCGTGTGAATCTTTGTCAACTTTTATTTTCTTCATGATATTCAGTCATTAGTCAGTGTCAGAGCAGGTCGAAAACAGCAAGATAGATGGCTCCGAACGGCATCGCCATCAGCGTGCTGTCGAAACGGTCGAGAAAACCTCCGTGTCCCGGG
>CAVJKE010000268.1:0-2858 GCA_963649695.1 bacterium | reverse complement strand
GCTCTGTTGTACGGGTTGTTGTCCTCATAGCCGACAGGCTTGATGACTTGCGAAGCTTCCTGAGCCGACATACCGGTCATTGAATACCGTTCCATCTGAATCTGGCCTATCTCGTGAAGCATCACGAAATTGGTGGCCATAAGGGCGTTCTTGTAGTAGAGAAAGCTGCTCATGTCAGCATAAACAGACATTGTGGCGGTCTCCATCCTGGCCAGCTTCTCACCGAAATCGGAAGGGAAGTAGATGATGCCTTTGACCTTGCGTTCCTGCATCATCTTCTCCGCCTCGGACATATTCATACATTTCGCCGCAACCGCAACTTCTCTGGTGGCGTCGATCTCCCTGATGAAGCGATGGCTGTCAGCACAGTCCGCATCATCCACAATGGCCACCGGCGTGTCAGAGACGATACCGTTGAGGTAGACCACATTGTACAGCAGCGGATAGACGAGTCCGGCGACAAGGAAGATCAGCAGCACTCCCCCATCGGAGAAAATCTGACGGAACTCATGGCAGAATATTTCGAAAAAATCTTTCAGCCAAGTCTTTATGTATGTCATTTTCATTTGCGTCAATCTTTAGGGAAGTTCTGATGGATGTAGGCCTTCTTCAGCCTTGTGAGGCCGAAAAGAGGGATGAAGAGGAAGATCAGCAGATAGACGACCTGCTGCCACCAGCCGGCGAATCCCGATCCGAAGATGGCTTCTTGCACATAGAACTGGTAGTAGTGCCTGAGCGGGAAGGCCGCGGAGAGTCCTTGAATATAAGGGGGCATCACTTCGACCGGAAGCGTGAAGCCCGAAAGGGAGAAGCCAAGCACGCTGTAGAGCGCGCCGACACTCAGCGCGAGCCTCGGGATAGGCAGCATCTCGATGATGAAGATAGCGATGGCCTCGCTTGCGAGGACGAGCAGGAATATTCCTAAAAACATGTTCCAGATCGAACCTGCGAGCGGGAAGTGCATCTGATGGTAAAGCAGCATCACGAGCGTGCCTCCGATGGCCCAGAAAATCAGGGTCCAGACCAGCAGCTTGCCGTTCAGCGCACGGACGATCGAGTCGCCCGAGGTCTGCAGCAGATGCCTCGAAGTGCCGAACTTCAGCTCCGCTCCCAATGAATATATCAGCACGATGATCACGATCATCTCCAGCACACCAGGAAGCAGGACGCTCGAAAGGTAGTAGCTGTAGTTGGTGGTGACATTGCCTATCTGGTGCAGGTCGATGTTCACAGGCTGGATCATGCCCATTATCTGGCTGTCGTTGTAGCCCTTCATCCTGAAAACCTGCCTCTGGACTGCTCCGTTGGTGAGGTTGACCATCGTCAGAAGATCCTTCCAGGCGAGCGCTCCGCTGACGAAGTACAGGCCGTTGACATAGAAGGAGATCTTCGGCTGACGGAATGACTGGATGTCGTCGTTCATCCCCTTCGGGACGACGCAGACGGCCGCGATCTTGCCGCGGTTCAGATCCTCCCTGGCGGCTGCGAAAGACTCATAGTGGACGACCTTGCCGAGCTGGGTGCCGTCCAGCTGTTCGCTGAAATTCCTCGATGTCGACGAGTAGTCGTAGTCCACCAGACCTATCGGAATGTCGCTTGGCAGACCATCTCTAAGGAATGTCAGGAAGAAAACCGCGCAGAAAGCCACCACTCCGACAGAACCCAGAAGGTAGATCGGGCGTTGCCTGATGATTCTGAGTTCACGGCGGGCCACCGCGATTATTCTCTGCCAATTGTTCATATCCGAAAAATTTTACTGCTTCACAATGGCTGACATACCAGGACGGATGCCGTCTACGGCGACATCAGGCACGGCTCTGACCTCGAAGGTCTTGGCGTCGTACAGGCCTGTCTCTTTCGTGGCCTTCCAGGTGGCGTAGGACTCGCGGACAGCGACATAGTTGACAGTCGCCGGGACTTCCTTGCCGTCGAGGGCAGGGATGATGACCGTGATCTTGTCACCCTGCTTCATTCCGTGGAGATAGTCCTCGCGGACGTTGAAGGTGAACCAGATGTCATTGAGGTCGGTGACGCTGGCCACCGGAGAACCCTGGCCTACAAGCTCGCCAACCTTAGGGAAGAGGGCCGAGATGATGCCGTCCGCAGGAGATGTCAGATAAAGCTCTCCAAGGTAGGACTCGACCTCCATCAAAGCGCCGTCCGCCTGGTCGACAAGGGCCTGCGCGGCAGCCTTGTCCTCGGAGCGGGCTCCGTTGACAGCCATGTCGTACTGGCTCTTGGCCGCCTTTGTCTGAGCCACTGCCGCCTCGTACTTGGCCTTGACCTCATCGTACTTCTGGGCGGCGATGACCTTCTGGTCGTACAGAGCCTGGATCCTGTCGAAAGACTTCTTCATGACGTCCTCCTGCACAAGAGCCTGCTGGTAAAGTTCATAGGCTCCGGCGATCTGCTCCTTCCTGGCTCCGTTCTGTGCCTTCTTGTTCTGTGCGCTGGCCGCGCTCTTCAGAGCGTTCGCCTGCGCCAGTTTGGCACGTACCTCAGGAGAGTCGATGAAGGCGACGGTGTCACCCTTGTGGACCATCTGGCCTTCCTTGACATAAAGTTCCTCTATACGTCCCGGGACCTTGCCGGAGACCCTGTACTCGCTGGCCTCGGCCTCGCCCTGGATTGTCAGCGGCTTAGGTTTGCTGACGAAGTAACCGACGATCGCAATGATGAAGATGATCGCGATGAGCGCCACAATGCCAATCACAAGATTGTAGCTTTTCTTTTCCTTTTCCATAATATCTTATCTTTTTTAATTTTCTATGAATATTCCTTATTCAGCCTTGAGGGATCCTTCCGCCTTGTTGAGGTTGGCCGCGAGCATCTGAAGTTCGATTCCGGCGTCGATGTAC
>CAVJKE010000267.1:0-2863 GCA_963649695.1 bacterium | reverse complement strand
CTGCCCGACATTTCCGATGCGGAGTTCCCCGCAAGTGTGATCTCTGAACATATTTCTGATCTTTGAATTTTCTGAATATTCCGGCAGAGGCGAGCCTTCCGCCTCTTCGCCGACAAAGTGCAAATTTAGCAATTTATTGCCAAGAATGTCTGAATATTCAGTAAATTCGCAGCCGGGAGCATTTTTATGGAAGTACGAGCGAAAAAGGCGCTTGGCCAGCATTTTCTCACTGACCAGAGCATTGCGATGAACATAGTGGACGCGCTGAAGGGCACGGAGGCGCTGGAAGTCGGCCCCGGAATGGGTGTGCTGACGCAGTACCTGCTGCCCCGGGAAGGGATGTCGCTGAAGGTCGTGGAGATCGACAAGGAGTCGGTGGTCTACCTGAAGAAACATTTCCCCAAACTGGGCGGCAACCTCATCGAAGGGGATTTCCTGAAGATGGACCTGGACGGCGTGTTCGACGGAAACTACTCTGTCATAGGCAATTTCCCGTACAACATCTCCTCACAGATCTTCTTCAAGATCCTCGAGCACCGGGACAGGATCCCGGAGGTGGTCTGCATGATCCAGAAGGAGGTCGCCGAGCGCATCGCCGAGAAGCCCGGCACGAAGACCTACGGCATCCTGTCGGTCTTCCTCCAGGCTTGGTACGACATCGACTATCTTTTCTCCGTCGGCCCGGGGGCGTTCAATCCGCCTCCTAAAGTCCAGTCCGCGGTGATCCGTCTGACCCGCAACACCCGCACGGCTCTCGGCTGCGACGAGAAACTGTTCCGCACCGTCGTGAAGACCTCGTTCGGAATGCGCCGCAAGACCCTCCGCAATTCCCTCAAGCCGCTGATTCCGGCGGAGCTCCTGCAGGATCCGGTCTTCGACCTCCGTCCGGAGCGTCTAGGCGTGGAGGATTTCATCGACCTGACCAACAAGCTCCGCTCCGTCTGAGCCGAGAGGCTTGACCGAGGCCGCTCCCGCTGAAACCTCGACGGCAGGCTGCCGGGTGAAAAACGTCAAGTTATCCGCCACTATCCGAAAATATTCCCGGATTTTTCCTTATTTTTACAAGATTTTAGCAAACGGCGGCTAAACCGCTGCGGATCCGGCAAGGATGACGCAGGATTTTGCCCCGAAGACCACATTCCAGAACAAAATTCGGGACGGTATGAAAGCAGGAAAGAAAGTAGTGTTGACAGCGGTCGCCGGGCTGGTGGCCGGAGCGTTGGCTGTGCTGGCCACCGGAGGAGCGCTCAACCGCACCTCGACCAATGACTATTGCATGAGCTGCCACTATCACGAGCAGGCCGACGCCGACTGGAAGAAATCCGAGCACTACAACAGCGGGAGCGGAGTCGTCACCGACTGCGCCGCCTGCCATCTGCCGCCGAAAGAGAACGGTTACTTCCGCTACTATATGGCCAAGGCCCGCATAGGAGCCAAAGACCTGTGGACCAAAATGACCAAGGACAAGGACGAGATCGACTGGAACGCGAAGCGGACTCTTGAGCACGGCTCGGAGATCGTCTACAACGAATCCTGCGAGAAATGCCACGTCAACCTCTTCCCTTCCGGCATCTCGGACGACGGCATCACCGCCCATCTCTACTACGACGAGAATTCCGAAAAACTCGGCCTGCAGTGCATCAGCTGCCACCTCAACACCGGCCACGACATGCCCGGCTACGAGCATAAGCGGCTGGAGGGCAAGGTGATGGACACCGGCAGCAGCGTAAGGTACGAAGAAGCCGCCACCGTCACGGAATTCGCCGATTTCACGGAGACCGTGCCCGCCACAGGGGCGGCTGTCAGGATGGTCGCCATCCCGGGCGGCGAGTTCACCCTCGGAAGTCCGGACGGCGAGCCTTTCCGCAATGCGGACGAAGGCCCGGCCCGCAAGGTCAGGATCTCCCCGTTCTTCATGGCGGAGACCGAGGTGACCTGGAGCCAGTTCTGGGCATTCTACAACGAGACGATGTCAGAAGGCCGCACCCCGCCGGAGAAGATTTACGCCAACAATTCCCGTCCCGACGTGGACGCGGTCAGCGGCCCGACCCCTCCGTTCGGTTTCCCGGACCAGGGCTGGGGGATGGGCGAAAGGCCTGCCATCACGATGACCCACTACGCGGCTGAGACCTTCTGCCAGTGGCTGTCCCTCAAGACGGGACGCAATTACCGTCTGCCGACCGAGGCGGAGTGGGAATATGCGGCCCGGGGCGGCACATCGACCCCGTACTTCTTCGAGGGCGACCCTCGAAGATTCTCATCAGAAACCTTCAGAAGCAAGATATTCGGCGTGGACACGACCTCGATCGCCCGCTACGTCGTCTACTCGCAGGACAGTTTCGGCAAGACGCAGGAGCCTTCCGATGTCAAACCTAACCCGTTCGGACTCAGGAATATGCTGGGCAACGTGATGGAATATTGCTCTGACCGGTACGCCGAGGATGCATATTCAAAGATAGCTGACGGCGCTTTGGATCCGAAGGGACCGTCGTCGGGTGACGAGTTCGTCGTGAGGGGCGGTTCGTACTCGGATGACGCTTCGCTCGTGCGCTGCGCCGCGAGAAGCCACACCCGTAACGACGAGTGGCTCCGCACCGATCCGCAGAACCCTAAGAGCATCTGGTGGTACTCCGACATCAAGGGCATCGGCTTCAGGGTCGTGTGCGATGTGCCGGAAGGCATTGATACCGAATAAAATTCTTTACAATAACATTAAAAAACACCAATAAAATGAGCGAGAAAATAGACAGAAGAGCATTTCTTGGCAGAAGCGCCAAGATCGGAGTCGGTCTGGTAGGCGGCAGCGTGCTGCTGTCAGCCTGCGCAGGCGGCAGCAAAGCCGACAAGGTCACACCTCTCAGGC
>CAVJKE010000266.1:0-2863 GCA_963649695.1 bacterium | reverse complement strand
GGATATTCCCCCTCCGGCAGCGCGAGGCTCAGAGCGTAATCGGCCGACGGCACCGTGTCGCGGCCCTTCACCGTTCCCACGGCGACACCGGTACGGAGCGGCCTTAGCGGCTCAAGAGCCTTGACCTCTTTGAATATGCATTCAGGAATATCCAGGATCAGGTCTCCCCTGGTCTCCCGCCGGAAGCCGGATAACCGCCCGCCGAGGCCTTCTGGATGCCCTGCCGGCAGGCCGGCCCGGCCTTTCACCAGGGCCGAGACGAACTGGCCTTCGCCCTCGACGAGACCCGGCACGAGAAGACCGCCGGTCCTCGTGGCGACAACCCCGGGAAGGTCCGCATAGGCATATTCATAAACCACTCCCCCGAGTTCCGAGGTGGCCCACAGCACCACGCCGTCGTTCTCCGCTTCCTCGAAGGTGCAGGTCGAGTAGACCATCGCGCCGCCGTCAGCCAGAGCCGGCCACACGTCGCCGATGATCCGTTTCTGCCTCTGGGAACAGAGGTTGACGACATCCTCCGACCATTCGGCGACCGCCCTGGCGTCCTTGCGGAACATTCCTTCGCCAGAGCAGGGCACATCGGCCACGATGATGTCGAAAAAGCCCTCTAACCGGGCGAACGCCTTCGGGTCCACGCTGGTGACGACCACATTCGGGTCGCCCCACACGGCCACATTGTCCGCCAGGACCGAGGCTCTGGAACGCATGACCTCGTTGGACACAAGGAGAAAACCGTCGCCGAGAGTCCTGCGGAGGGAGGCGGCAAGGTCGGTGGTCTTTCCTCCGGGCGCGGCGCAAAGGTCAAGCACCCGCAGAGGGCGGCCCGCGCCGGCATATTCATCAAGGATGGAACGGAACACGCAGCCCACGGCCATCGCCGAGGAATCCTGCACATAGTAGCAGCCGCAGTGGAACAGCGGGTCGAGGGTGAAGACAGGTCTTTCCTTCAGGATGTAGCCGAACGGACTCCAAGGCACCGGACGCACGCCGGCGCCGAACCTGCCGCTCACGAAAGCGGACGGGGCGGCGACCTTGGCAGGGTTGACGCGGACAGACACGGAAGCCTGCCCCCGGAACGCCTCCAGGGCTGTCCCCGCCTTTCCGCTCCCGACCGCTCTGGTCAGGATGTCCGACAAACGGCTATCGTCCAGACCCTGCATCTATCGCTGTCCGCCGAAAGTGTCCTTCATCTTGTCGATGGTCTCCTCGCCGAACCTGTCTTTCATCTTGCGGAGAGTCTCTTCGTCGACACCTTCAGGCATACGGCCCTCGGACATCGCCACAAGCCCGTCCACAATCTTGTCCATCGCCTCGCGGATCTTGCCGCCGAGCATCATCTTCATCATCAGGTTGAGGTCGGCGTGGAACTCGATGGAGAAGTCCGTCTTGGACGGATTGTCGGACACAGCGTCGAAGTGCAAAGTGCCGCCGAAAGCGAACGGAGCGCCGTTGTCGACGAATTCGATGCTTGAGTACGGAGTCCTGTTCTTGACCATCACCCCGATCTTGAAGCCCTGGATGGTGGCACTGATCGTGTCGTAGTCAGCTTCTATCCCCGCTTTTTTCTCCTCAGGGACAAACTGGAGGAAGTTACGCATGTCCACAAAGGCCATGTACAGTTCGAACGGCTGCTTGGCAACCTGCCCGTGCTTGCTCTTTATCTCGGTCATAATTATTCCCTTTTAATTTATATACCCCACTCAGACGGATTCTTTCTCCACTGACGGAGAATTTCCTTGTCGGATTCCTTGACATAGCCGGTGGCGGAAGCCTCCTCGATAAGGGCATCGTAGCAGGAAAGGGTCTTCAGGCGCACGCCGTCCTCCTCGAACCGCTGGGCGGCAAGGTCGAAACCATAGGTGAAGATCGCCACCATTCCGAGAACGTCGGCTCCGGCGTCACGGAGAGCCTTGACGGCCGCGAGACTGCTCATTCCAGTCGAGATAAGATCCTCGACCACAACCACTTTAGCCCCCTCAGGCAGAACTCCCTCGATCTGGGAGCCTGTGCCGTGGTCCTTCGGTTTCGGACGCACATAGACGAACGGCTTGCCCATCTTGTCGGCGGCGAGAACCCCGTGGGCGATCGCTCCTGTGGCGACTCCGGCCACGACCTCGGCCTCCGGACACTCCTTCAGAGCCGTCTCGGCCAGCCATCCGGCCACCTTGGAGCGGAGCTGCGGGTCGGAAAGGATGCGGCGGTTGTCGCAATAGATCGGAGAATGCCAGCCTGAAGCCCAGGTGAAAGGCTTGTCCGGTGAAAGAAGAACAGCTTTTATGCGCAGCAGTTCGGACGCAAGTTTCCTATCAATGTTTTCCATATTCTTGTTAAATTTGCATTTGAATCGTACATCGTACAAAGATAACATTTTTCACGGGATGCATAAGATTTACCTTGAAAAGAGATGCATAATTATCTGCTCGCCTTCGGAGCAGGCCCTTTCAGACCCGAATTCGGTCGAGCTTCACCTCGGTGACAGCCCGGCCGACATCCAGTCCCTGGTCACCCTTTTCGAGACCTCGGACACCCTGGCGAGAATCTACATCCCGACCGACGACATCGAGGCGACCTACAAGGCCTTCTGTTCCCGCTTCAAGGAGGTCAACGCGGCCGGAGGCCTGGTCTCCAACCGCAGAGGAGACTTCCTGCTGATACGCCGCAACGGTCTATGGGACCTGCCGAAAGGCCACCAGGAGGCCGGGGAGGACATCAGGGTGACGGCTCTCCGCGAGGTGCAGGAGGAGACGGGAGTCGGCGACCTTGAACTCAGGGACCTTGTCTGCGTCACCGACCATTGCTACCTCCGGGACGGAATCTGGCATCTGAAGCACACCTGGTGGTACGATATGCTCTACACCGACCC
>CAVJKE010000265.1:0-2866 GCA_963649695.1 bacterium | reverse complement strand
GAAGTGATATTTCACGGGTGATGCTCTCCGAACGTGGGATAAGGTATTTTGTCACTTGCATTTTGTCTCTTGCGAAAGTTGAGTGAAATCACTTATTTAGGTGCCGCTTCGCGGTCTGTATGCACTCTCTTCTGCAAACGATGACGGAGACACCGCTGTAGTTGATCTCCTCATTGATGACAGCCTCCATCTCAGCGTAATTCTTAGGAAGCGGAACAATCGTCCTGATGTGGTCAGGGTCCACCCCGATGCCCTTGCAGATCGCCTCTATGCGGCCGGTGCCGGCCGAATCCTGCCCGCCGGTCATCCCCGTGGTCAGATTGTCGGAGATGCAGACGGTGACGCTCGCCCCGGCGTTGACGCAGTCCAGAAGGCCGGTCATCCCGCTGTGGGTGAAGGTGGAGTCGCCGATCACGGCCACTGCCGGCCACACGCCCGAATTGGCAGCCCCGAGCGCCATCGTCACCGAAGCGCCCATCTCCACGCAGGTCTGGAACGACTTGAAAGGCGGCATGTAGCCAAGGGTGTAGCAGCCTATGTCGCTGAACACACGGGCCGTAGGGGCATATTCCTTCAGCACTGCGTTAAGCGCGGTGTAGAAATCCCTGTGGCCGCAGCCCAGGCAGAGCGCCGGAGGGCGGGAGACCACGGTTTCAGCTTCGGGAGCCGCCGGAAGAGCCGGCAGACCTAGAGCCTTGCGGACGACTCCCGGAGAGAGTTCCCCTGTCCTCGGAAGCGTCCCGTCGAGACGGCCTTTGACCTGCACCGCCCCGATCGCGGACGGGTCGTAGAGGTAGCCCTGCAGACGCGACTCGACCAGAGGCTGGCCTTCCTCGATCACGAGCAGCCTGCCGCAGCGCCTTGCGAGTTCAAGCGCCAGACACCTCGGGAACGGGTAGCGGGACACCTTCAGCACCGGATAAGGACACCCCTGCGGATAGTTCTCCATCAGATAGTTGTAGCCGAGGCCGCAGGCGATGACTCCCATCGTCTTGTCCGGACCGTCGATGATGAGGTCCTGGCCGCCCGACGCGGAATCCTTCTCGAACTTCAGCACATCCTCCGCAAGCCCGGCTATCCTCTTCCTGGAAAAAGCCGGAAGCGTCACCCAGTTCTTCTCGTGGGCCTCGTCAGGGAAACGCACCTCATTCTCGCGGCGCGGCTCATCGTCGGTCACGACCACGGCCCTGGAATGCGCCATCCTCGTCGTAAGCCTCATCAGCACAGGGATGTGCATCTTTTCTGAATATTCAAAAGCCTCTTTGGCAAGGTCATAGGCCTCCTGCTGGCTCGAAGGCTCGAAGCACGGCACCATAGCGAAATCCGCATAGAACCTGGAGTCCTGCTCGTTCTGCGACGAGTGCTGAGAAGGGTCGTCGCAGGCCACGACCACAAGGCCTCCGTTGGCCCCGGTGACCGCAGAATTGACGAAAGCGTCAGCGCAGACGTTCATCCCGACGTGCTTCATGCAAACCAGCGCCCTCTTTCCTGAATATGAGACCCCGAGCGCGGCCTCCATCGCGGTCTTCTCGTTCGCGGACCAGTCGCAATGGATGCCCCTGCGGCGCGTCAGAGGGTGTGACTGAATATATTCGGTGATCTCAGTTGACGGGGTTCCGGGATAGGCGTACACTCCGGACAGGCCGGCGTGCAGCGCGCCCAAAGCCAAGGCTTCATCTCCCAGAAGCAATTTCTTTTCCGACATATCTGTAGCTTTTAGTGTAGTTAATTATATGTGCCTACAAGTTACAAAATATTTCGGAAAAACAAGTTTATTCTTTCAGATTTTAAAGAAATCCAGACAAAAAGATTACAATTCCTCAAACAAAGGCAGGGCTTTCGGATCGATGCGTACATCGAGGCTCGCGTCAAGGGCGGAGATCCTGTGGATGTCCGAGCCGGCATATTCATAAAAACCTTTCGAGAGCAGCGCGGCCGCTTTTTTCCTCGCTTCGGGTCCGTAGTAGCCGGCCAGCGAGAAGAGGTTGAGCTGGAAGCGGATGCCGAGAGCCTTGAGACGCTCATAGTCGCCGCGGCCCATGTAGACATAGCGCTCCGGATGAGCGAGGACCGGCCGCAAGCCTTTGGACATCACATCTTTGAGGATTTCCTCAAAGCGGTAAGGCGGCGTGAAGTAGGAGGTCTCGACGAGCAGATGCCGCCCGTCGCCGCCCATCGTGAGCAGGTCGCCGGCCTCCAGCCGCTCCACGAAGAGGTTGTCGATCATGTTCTCCGCCCCGAGACGGAGAGTCATGCCGCCGTCATAGGCTCCGCGGAGAGCCTCGAAACGGGTACGCAGGTCCGCCGGAGTGTTGGGCACGTCCTCCATTATGTGCGGGGTCAGCCAGACGGTCCTGACGCCGAGTTCCTCGTAGCGCTTCAGGATAGCAAGCGACTCCTCCATCGTCCTCACGCCATCGTCCACACCCGGAAGGATGTGCGAATGGCAGTCGGTGAAGCCGCCGAAAACGCCGCTCGACCGCAAGGTCAACTTCTTGGAAAAAGGCCACATAACACTCTCGTTTTCAAATAATCAAAAAGGAATCCCACCGAAACCGGAAGGATCCCAAAGCAGTACCCCCGTTGGGAATCGAACCCAAATCGTCGGAACCGGAATCCGAAATTCTATCCATTAGACTACAGGGGCGGATGTCCGCAGCGCGGGCGTAACCGACCACAAATTTAACAAATTTCGCCGTAACAATACAATATTTTCCGCACTTAACTTTCGCTTATAGCAAAGTGTCTGTGACAAAATACCTTATCTCACATTCTGAGAGCATCGCCCGTGAATATCGCATTATCGTTATACAAGACAGTCAAACAGGACGGGGTGTGTGAATATGAAGTCCTCATTCCCGAGGAG